>NZ_JARHYI010000060.1 GCF_029258575.1 Brachyspira sp.
TATATTTCATATTGTTAATATTTTCAGTTAAACAGCATTTATTGTATAAATAAATTATCATTTCATAAATGTTAATGTCTTTACTATCTTTTTTATCCATACATATTTTTATTTTTATTAATGAAAAAAATACTATAGTGTCATAATATACTTTTCCACGCATAGCATCTTTATATTTTAAATGTTTTTTATACCTGATATTTATAATCTGGAGCATAGTTGAAATATCTATTTTATCTTTTTCGTACATATTGAAAATCATTTTGAGATCTTCGCATAATCTAATTACATTAGTTTTATAACAATCTATATAATTTACATTATTTAAGAAGTTTCTGTACTTTATTTCTGTATTGTTTTCAATAATTTGCAATATGTTATTCAGGCTACTTTTATCAAAAGTATAATATAATTTTTCCATTTTTGTTTCTCCTTTTTTTAATTATAAACTTAAACTTCTCTATTTCAATCAATTAACTTTTTTGTACCTATTATGATATTTATCTATGCTGTAATTCATTTAAAAAACTCTTCCTCTAAATCAACATTATTATCAAATAAACTATTTGAGTAAATTATTTATTATCAATGTTATTAAAGAATCTTCCTTTAGCATCAAGCATTATATATGAAGAAGTCATGTTATCATTATTTTCACTGTATATTATTTTTTCATATATAGATATTCTTCTTCTGTTATAGGTTTGTTGTTTCCTACACTTCTTCCTATTTTTATGCATGTTTCTTTGTATAATGAATCTATTCTTAAACCAATACATCATAGCATTCTAAAGTTGCTTTTAGGATAGAATTATACTTTAAAAAGATAGAACCATTGCTTACTATACTTAATATATGACCATGTGATTTTAGATAATGCAATAAATGAATATAGTTCTTGTATATAGTCGTCACCACCTACTAAATTAATATACTTAAAAGGTTTAAGTTTTTCAGCTATTTTGAATGAATTTATATTGCATGAATCTTTTGAAGCATAACAAAACTTGCAATGCATATTGCAGTTATTAATGAAATGCCAATTAAGTTTTAAACTATTAAAAATACTCATAATAAATACCTCCGAAATTAACTCGAACATATCAAAGATATTTTTTTACTAAGTATTTTTCAACTTATGATAATAGTATAGTTTATTATTTGTTTTAAGTCAAGTAATATGCTATCAAAATAATAAAAAAGAGGATAATTAATAATAACTACCCTCTTATGAACTTTATAAATAAATATTTTTATTATTCAAATATAGTTTTGTATTCGTCTTTTAAATAAGGTTTGATTTCTTCTATCGGTATTAATACTCTGGTTTCGCCTATAACATAAGCTCCTATTTCATATATTCCCCAAGTGAATACTAAACCTTTTGATGTTAGACAGAAATTATTATTTTCTAATGTAAGTTCATCTAATCCGAAATAAGAGTCAGCATTTCTGCCTTCTATTTTTACAAGTTTATCTTTTACTAAATTAAGTAAGTTAGCATCTTTTATATCTATTATTAAATCTGCTATAGTTAATTTATTTCCGTTTTCTAACGAGTATACGCTGTTTATTGTATTATAATTTCCATGTGCACCACCTGTATATTCATAAACAAATTTATTTATAGAAACTACCTTCTCACTTAAATAGTCTATACAGAATTGAGATGAATAATTTTCTATATGTGGCATATAACCTGATTGTACCCATTCATCATATAGAGGAGTCATTTTATTGCTTATTATGCTTTGAGCACTTAATAATCTTGTTAAATCACTGAATATACTTGCATCAGTTATACCAAATTCTTTATTTATGTCTAAATTGATTTTATTTATACTTTCTAAATTTTGATCGTTCTTTAAAGCAAATATAGCATTTTTAAATTGGAAAAATCTTTGACCATTAGTTGATTCAGGGGAAAGATTTGAATAAGCATATTCAATTACCATAGCACCTGTTACTGGAGTTTTTACTGCTTTGAAAGTCATTTCTTTTCCATCTATTTTAGCAACGAAAGGATATGAAATACTTGGGAAATTACCTTCTAAAGTTTTGTTGTCAAAAGAAGTTGCTGATATATTTCCTTCATCAATATCACTTGCTTTTGTAACATTAAAAATATTCCAATCTTGATTAATATCTCTGTAATATATAAATCCAAAATTCTTATCTTCATTATAATCTATTTCAGAATTGATATATTCTCCTGTGTCAGATACTAAATATACAACTTCATAATTATTAGCTTTTTCATTTTCGCTAAGTTGTAATTTTTCTACTGCCTCTGTATTATTAGAAGCGGATTCTTTTTGAGCATTATTTGAATTATTACATGATACTAAAATTAATAATCCCAATACTCCTGTTAAAAATATAGGTTTCATATCTATCCTCTTTATAAATTATTTAACTCCCAAAAATATACTATAAATATAACAAGATATTATTTTTTTTGTAAAATTTATAATTTAGTATTTATAAAAATTATTTATAAATTTAATTTGATTTTTATAAATAGTATTTTTATATATTTATTTTTTCTATCATCAGTATTTATGGAGAATATATTTCTTAATATATTACTTAATGTTATTACTATAGGTTCATCTATACATTTTTTATTTTTTATAATTATACGAATACCAAATAGCCTTACTGTAATATCAAAATCTTTAATTATAATAGAAAAGAAATACGGTTTTAATTTATTATTCAATTTTTCTATATTATCTTTTTCTATATTATAATAATTTTTTAATTTTAAATATTGATTTATAATTTCTTCATCAAAATACTTATTTATAATATTTAAGTACCTTTGCTCATTATTTTCAATTTTTTCAAATAGATACATATATTGATTATAATACAATCTAGTATATTCATATCCATAACTAATATTAGCATTTAATTTTATCAAAAAATTATAAAATTCATTTAAAGCTGATTTTACATTTTGACATATATATTCATATTTTTCTAAATTAATTTCATCATTATTCTTTGTACTAATACTAATATCAGTATTATATATATAAAGATTATTATGCAAAATAAAAATAGATTTGGCATAATAAAGTCCAATTAAACATTGCAGCATATCTTCAGAATAAATTAATTTAATGTCTTTAGTATTTTCAACTATTTTATTTATTATTTCTTTATTAAAAAATTTTCCGCACATATTGTGTGGTATTTTTTTATCTATAGCTTCATTCATCAGATAATCTGTATGAATATTATATCTGTTTGTAAGTAAAGACCATTGCATATCTTTAGAATTTCTATTAGAAATTATTTTAACGCCAAAATATATTATATCATAATCATTGTTTTTAATGCATTCAAATACTTCCTTACAAGTATTAATATCTAATTCATCATCAGAGTCTACATAAGTTATGTATTTGCCATTTGCTTTTATACTGCCATTTTTTCTTGAAATCAAAGTACCTTTATTAATTTCATGTTCTATATAAATTAATCTATCATCATTTTTTATATAACTTTTTATTATTTCACCTGAATTATCAGTTGAACAATCATTTACTACTATTATTTCTATATCTTTAAAAGTTTGACTGATTAAACTATCTAAACATCTTTTTAAATATTTTTCAGTATTATATACTGGTACTATTATTGAAAAGAAAGGCATTATATTATACTCCATATTTTCTTTTATTTTAATTTTATTTTTATAAATAATATTTTTATATATTTATTTTTTCTATCATCAGTATTTATAGAAAATATATTTTTAAGTAATGAATTAAATGATATTATTATATATTCATTAAATTGTTTTTTGCTTTTTATATTTATTTTTATTCCAAAAATTTTAATATTTATATTGTATTCATATATTATAATTGAAAAAAAGTATGGTGTAAGTTTATTAATAATTTTTTTATATTTATTTTCTTTTAATTCATTATATTCTTTTATTTTTAAATATTTATTTATGATATTTATATCAAAATGACTTATTAATATTTTTGTATATTCATTTTTATTTTCATTATCTATTATTTTTTCTTTTAAAAATCTGTATTGGTTATAATATATAGTATAATAGTAAAATCCATATAATATTTCAGTACCTTGTTTTTTTAAAAATTCTAAAAATTCATTACATGCAATAGAAGAACATTCGCATAAATAATTATAAGAATCATAGCTTAAACTGGATGTATTTTTATTGCTTTCCCCAATACTTATATAATAATAATATAATTGTTTGTTTATAGATAAATAAGACGAAGCAAAGTAGAAAATCATTAATGATTGTAGCATATCCTCAGCATTCATTAGCCTTATATCAGGTATATATTCTGTAATTTTTTTTATTATATAGGCTTTATAAGCTTTACCCCACATATTATGTGGTATCTTTTCTTGCACAATTTCACTTAATAAATATTCTTCATCTATTAAACTTCTATTTGAAGATATATACCATTTAACTTTATTGATTGCTTTTATTTTTTCTTTTTTAGTTAGATTATTATTACCATCTAAAATTGCTTTTGAATTAAAATGTATAATATCTGCCTCTTTTATTTTATATGCATTATATATTTCTTGGCACATATTTATATTAACTTCATCATCAGAATCTATATAAACAATATATTTTCCTGATGATTTTATATTACCTGTTTTTCTAGCTAATAATAATCCTCTATTTACTTCATGTTTAATATAAATTATTCTATTATCATTATTATATTGAGAAACTATTTCATCGCAGTTTTGAGGAGAACAATCATTTATTATTATTATTTCTATATCTTTGAATGTTTGATTAATTACACTATCTAAACATCTTTTTAAATATTTTTCAGTATTATATACTGGAATGATTATTGAAAAGAAAGGAATTTTATTCATAAGAAACTCTAATATTAATTAATGTTATAAATTATAAAATATGGAATTAAAATGTCAATATATTATTTTCTTATTTATCAATACCTTGTTATATTTATAATTTCATATTAGAATATTTACTAAAATAATTTTATATACTTAGGGTATTTAATGAAAAATATAAAAGAAAGATTAAAAGAACTTATAACAGAACAATATTTAATCATAGATGGTGCCACAGGTACAGAATTACAGAAGAAAGAAATTAATAAAGAATCTTGGATTATAGATGGGAATAATGTAGAAGGCTGTAATGAAATATTAAATATAACTGCTCCAAATATAATGAAAGAAATACATACGGATTATTTAAATTCTAATGCCAATATAATAAAAACCAATAGCTTTGGTGCTATACCTTGGGTTTTAAGTGAATATGATATAGCTGATAAAACTTATGAGCTTGCTAAAAGTGCAGTATTGATAGCGAATGAGGCAAGAGAAGAATATTTAAAAAATCCAAATTCAAAAGGAGATTTAAATAGAGATATTTTTGTTGCGGGAAGTTTGGGACCGGGAGTAAAACTTCCAAGTTTAGGGCAAATCTCTTTTGATGAGATGTATGAAGGTTATGTTAAAGCTGCAAAAGGTTTAATTGATGGAGATGCTGATATAATCCTTTTAGAAACGGCACAAGATGTTTTGCAATTAAAATCAGCTATACTTGCATGTAATGATGTATCTAGAGAATTAAATAAAGAAATTCCAATAATGGTTTCTGTAACTATAGAAAAGGAAGGTACTATGCTTTTGGGTACTGATATAGAAACAGCATATACAATACTTTCTAATTTAGATATATTTTCTATAGGAATGAATTGCGGAACAGGTCCTGACATGGCAACTCGTCATATAAAGAAACTTGCAGAAATATCATGTCTGCCTATATCAATGCATTGTAATGCTGGACTTCCAGAAAATAGAGGCGGAAAAGCATATTATAATATGACTCCTGAAGAATTTGCTAATATAAATAGTGAGTTTTTTAATTTGAATGGACTTTCATTTATAGGAGGATGCTGCGGTACTACCCCATTGCATATAGAGGCTTTATCAAAAAAAGTAGAAGGTGTAAAACCTAAAAAAACTGCATTAGATAAACCAAGAGCATATATAGCAAGTTTATTCAATATAGTTAGTATCAAACAAGAGCCTGCACCCTTGATGATTGGTGAGAGAAGTAATGCTAGTGGAAGTAAAATATTTAGAGAGCTTATGATAGCAAATGATATAGACGGTATACTTGATGTGGGAATAAAGCAAGTTAAAGCAGGAAGCCATGCCATAGATGTTAATGCTGCTTGGGCTGGAAGAAATGAAATAGAGGATATTAAAAAAATTATTTCAGCTTATGTTAAACAAATTTCACTGCCTTTAGTTATAGATGCAATAAAACCTAATGTTATAGAATCAGCTTTAAAAGTATATGGAGGAAAACCAATAATAAATTCCGCTAATATGGAGCAAGGCGAAGAAAAATTTGATACTATATGTTCAATGGCTAAAAGATATGGTGCTTCTATTATGCTTCTTACAATAGATGAAAAATCAATGGCACTTACATGTGAAGATAAATTGAGGATGGCTGAAAGAATGTATAACCGTGCTGTTAATGTACATAAAATACTTCCTCATGATATAATATTCGATCCTCTTACATTTACTTTGGCTAGTGGTGATGAAAAAAGTTTTGCTGCAGGTATTGAAACATTGAATGCTATTAAGGAACTTACAAAAAAATATCCTGAATGTTCTATAAGTTTGGGAGTATCTAATATATCTTTCGGACTTAAAGAAGAAGCAAGAAAAATAATGAATTCAGTATTCTTGTATGAGGCTATTAATCATGGACTTACTACTGCTATTGTTAATGTTGCCCAGATACTTCCGCTTTCAAAAATAAATGAAAATGAAATAGAATTAGCAAGAGCATTAATTTATAATAGAAGCAATACTAAAGAACCTCTTATTAATTATATCAATCATTTCTCTGATAAAAAAGAAAAGAAAGAATTATTAAATAATGAAGAAAATATAAAGAAGCCTTTAAGAGAAGCTATAAGAGATGCTATGCTTGACGGTGAATGGAAAGATATGCAGAATTTGCTCAATGAAGTAAAAGAAAACAGTGAAGATTTTGGAGGAGAAAAGAAATTTGCACAAGTTATTATTGATGAAATACTTCTTCCTACAATGGCTGATATAGGAGTTAAATTTGGAGAAGGTACTATACAGCTTCCATTTGTTTTGGGTTCTGCTGAAGTTATGAAAAAAAGTGTTGATTTCTTATCTGAATTTTTAGAGAAAAAGAAACAGGATAAAACTGCTAAAATTATACTTGGTACTGTAGCAGGAGATGTGCATGATGTAGGTAAAAATTTAGTAGAAATAATCATAAAGAATAATGGATTTGAAACAGTTAATCTTGGAACTAAAGTATCTATAGAAAAATTTATAGAAGCTTATAAGGAACATAATGCAGATTGTATAGGTATGTCTGGGCTTTTGGTAAAATCTACTGAAGTGATGAAAGATAATCTTGCTTATATAAGAGAAAAAGGATTAAAGATACCTATTCTTCTTGGAGGAGCAGCACTTACAAGAGAGTTTGTTGAAAATGACTGCCAAAAAGTTTATGGGGATACTGAGCAAATATTTTATTGTAAGGACGGTTTTGATGGTATCTTGGCTATAAAAGAAGTAATAGCAGATAGAGATAAATAAAAATAATAATAAAAAAAGCCAGCTAGTGATTTATTCGCTAACTTATTATAGGAATGCATTATGAGATGTGCTTTGTGGGGAAGATAGTAATAAATAAAAAGTAAGCCTAATCCAGTAAATAAATTTATTTACTATTATAAGAGAAGGCAAATATAGAAATAATAAGGAATTTATATGCCTGAAATAAATCATAAAAATCATGAACATTATACAAATAAGCCACCATTTTATGGAAGGAAAATTTTTGAATTTAATAAAGATATAGAAAAAGAAGCTTTTGATATGATAAATAAAGTTAGACTTTTCAGAGCAGGATTTGGTTATTCTACTAAAAATCAGGATATGGAAAAATATAATGAAATGATAAAAACTAAAGTAGAGCCTAAATATGATGAAATGAAAAGTAATATCATGGAAAATAATTTACTTGAGCCTGTAATGATTTACGGATTCTACAAAACTGTTACAGAGAATGATAAGCTTTATATTTATGATGTTGATTTTGAAACTAATGAATTAAAAACAGAAAAAATAGAAATACCTTTAGAGCGTATGGAGAAAGAACCTTACAATTCTATAGTAGATTTTTTTGATAAGGAAAAAGATATTATTGGTTTTACATTGGTAAGCCTTGGAGATAAGTATCATGAATTTTTAAAAGGGTTATATGATAATGATGATTATAAGGATTATTATTTTTATAATGCATTAGGTACTCATATAATAGAGAATTATGTTGATATACTTCAATCTCATATGGATAATTTACTTAATCTAAATAATAATGGTAAAAGACAGCATGTAGGATGCAGATATTCTTTCGGTTACAAGGCATTGAGCAATATGTATGGCAACAGAATAATTTTTGATAAATTAAAACCTGAAGAATTTAATGTTACTCTTACAGAAAGCTATATGATGAATCCAGAACTTAGTACATGTGCTATAGTTGCATTCTGTGAGAATTCTTATTACTTTGCTAATTAATTTTATTTATAATTTTTATGTTTTTTAATTTGTTTATTATAGTACTAAAGAGTATAGCTCTATTAAAACTATATAATTATTAAATATGATTTTTGATATGAATATTGGTTAGATATATTATTTAAATTAAATGTTCTGTATGTGAATGACACTAGATTTTTGGAAAAAAATTTAATCATTCTTTAATTATAGATGATGTAAAATAAAAAAATATATAAAGTTAAATATTTTTTAATAAATTTACAACGAACTCATAATTATTTAAACACATTATATGCATTTTCTTATGCATTTTTATCATATCATTAAATAAGTTAGTTGATAATTCTACAGCAGTTTTTTTCTCTTCTTCAGGAGATTTATCGCTTGCCTTTTTTAATTTATTAAGCCAAGTTTCAGGAATATAAGCTCCAGGAAGTTTATAGTATATAAAGTATGCAGTTTTATAAGTTAATACAGGAAAGAATCCCGGTACCAATATAGGTTTTTCTTTCAGAGGAAGCTCATCTATCCATTTTAATAAAAGTTCTAGCCTTTCAATTTCGTATATTGGCTGAGTGAATATTGCCCTAACACTAGAATTAGCCTTTTTAGCAAGTCTTAATTTTAAAGTATCATTATTTTTGGCATAACTATTTATTACACAGAAAGGATATATGTATTTTAATTGTTCTTTAAAAATAAAATCTCCTAAACTTTTTCCTTTATTTAAGTCTTTTATTATTTTTATTAAAAGTTCTGAGTTTCCTTCAAACACTGCTTTAGCTTGTTTTTGATTTCCATTGTTAATAGCATCACCTGTAACTGCAAGAACCATTCTTATATCAAAATAATTAGCTCCTATTAAATCATTTTGTAAAGCTATTGAATTTCTATCTCTCATACTTTGAGTTGTAATGAAAGGTTTATTATTATTTAATCTTTGTTTTAATTGTAAAGCTGCAAGTATTGATGATATTTTCAAATTGGCAAAAGGAGAATCTGTTACAACAAAACCATCTACATAATCAGATATATTTGAAGTATTGATTTTTTCTACCATATATTCCAAATCATATTTTGCTTGTGGGGATATTTCTAATGTAAAAGTATATTCATTTTTGTTTTCTAATTTTTCTATAAAATTTTCTACATAATTATTCATAATTTTATCCTAAATATTATGTTAATATCCTACTAAAAAAACAAAAAAAGTCAATTAAAAAATAATGATACTAATAAGATATATTTGCATAAAATATTTTGTTATAAAAGGTATAGAAATATCAGATATTTTAAGATTTTTACTATCTCTAATAGTTACTGAAATTATGATAAATGAAATGAAAAGAAATTCATAACTATAAAAAGTCATTTAACATAATATATTTATTAAATTAGTCTTGAAGTTTTTGTATATAGATATATAATGCTAATATGGAAATAAAAGATTCTACTAGAAGTGCATTGGTAAGAAAAGGTAATGAACTTTTCAATCAAAAAGATATAGAAGGTGCTTATAGATGCTATATTACAGCTTCTTATTATGGTGGTATAGAAAAAATAGCAGATTATTATAATTTTGAAAAAAAAAATATAATAAAGGCTATGCAGCTCTATAAGTTTATAATGAAAGAAGATTCAAATCTGGGTGGAAATGTCAGAGCCAAACAAAAATTGAATAAATTATCTGAATCTGTAGTTAAAGTGTTGAGAAAATGGCTTAAAGAAGATGAAACTTTTAATGATGATAAAAATGATAAATTAGAATTGTATGGTAAAAATGCATTTCTGTCAAATAATTATAATAAAAATAGTTTAGATGATATTTTAAATGCGAAAGAAGAATTAGAAAATAAAGATAATATATTAAAAATTAATAATAAAACAGTAAAATCAGATTTTTATTCAAAAGCTTCAAATATAAAGAAACCTGTATTTGAAAAAATATATACAAATAAACAAAATAAAAAATAAAACATTATAATCAGGAGTTATCTATGGAAAAAAATGTAGTTGGAATTGAGAATGCTCTTGCTTCTTTATCATCAAAATTTTCAAAGAATGATACTTTAGTGATAATATTAGCTGCTGGTCATGGTAAAAGAATAAGAAGTTCTACATCTAAGATGCTTCACACAATATGGGGAGTTCCTAGTATAGAAAGAGTTAGACTTGCTGTTAGAAATGGCATGCCTAAAAGCAATATTACTATAGTAGTAGGAATAAAGGCATTAGATGTTGCAAATGCAGTGGGAAAACAATCCAATACTAATTTTGCATATCAGGAAGAGCAGAGAGGTACTGGGCATGCTGTAAAGATAGGGCTTGATAAAAGTGATTTAAAAAATATAAAGTATTGTTATGTAATATATGCAGATATGGGACTTATAGATTCTGATACTATGAAAGAGTTTCATGAAGAATTTTTAAAGTCAAAAACTGATATGATAGTTATGACTGCTATGTATGATGGACCTAAGGGTAGCAACTATTATGGAAGGATTTTGAGAGGAAGAGGATTAACTTATGATGGTCAGAAAAGTAAATATAGACAAGGCTCTCAAGGTAATGTTATAGGAGTTATAGAGTATAAAGATATACTTGCAATGAAAGAAGATGAAAAGCTTTATAAATTATATAAAGATGAAAAATTTTCTTATGAAAAAGATGAGCTTTTAGATAATTTTAATGAATATGTGGCAGGTATTTATGGTTTTAAAATGAAGCCTTTAGAAGAGCTTATTCAAAAATTAGAGTCTAATAATGCACAGAATGAGCTTTATTTAACTGATTTAATAGAAATTTTTATTAATAATAATTTATCAATATCAACTTATATGCCTAAAGATAGTAGGGTTGTTTTGGGTTTCAACGATAAAACAGTTCTTAAAGAAATGGAAGCTATTGCTAGATCTAATGTATATAATAAATTAAAAAATATAATTACTATATATGATGGAGAAGATTTCTTTATAGATGATAGTGTGGTAGAACAGATACTTGAAAGAGATAAAGATGAAAAGCCACTTGATATATATGTAGGTAAAGGTGCTTATATTGGAAAGGGAGTTACTCTTAATTATGGAGTTACAATATCTCATGGGGCAAAGATAGAGGGTAATGTATATCTTGGAGAACATGCATATATTGAAGATAATGTTCTGCTTTCTTGTTTAGAAAATCAGAAGCTTATATTAGATGATAATGTGAAAATATACTCTGGAAATCAGATTAAAGGAAATGTATATATAGGTAAAAATACAACTTTAGAGAGAGGAGTTAATGTTACAGGAAGTGATAATAACCCTGTTAATATTGGTTCTAATGTACTCATTAAAGGTGTAAGTTATTTATACGGCTCTATTGTTGATGATAATGCCTATATAGAACATTGTATATTTTATTATTCACATATAAAGGCATTGCTTGATGATAAAGGAAATATAATAAAGTGCAGATTTATAAGACCTAAAGAGGAAGGTACAGAATCCGTTACTAAAATAGAAGATGTTAAAAAATCTAAAAAGAAATAGTGCATTAATTGTTATTATAATAATATCAATATATTTAAGTTTAAATGCACAGTATCAGAAAGAAATTATAAAAGATGCCCCTCCAATTACGGGGCATTATGTTAGAATGAGCGGTTTTGAATCTCTTTCTACTTGGTCTATAGCCTCATTGCGGGAAGAACCATACATCAGTGGATTATTTATAGATAGTTGTAATAATGTTCATTTTTCATATTATGATAATCTATTAAATACCGCAGTATATGTTACTGGAAAAGATGGTAAATTCAGCAGAACCATATTAGACAATAATAGAGAATTAGGAAGCTTGATTACTACAGCACTTAATAATAGTCATGTTCATGTATCTTATAATAAAGCGAATAAAATATTATATGTCAATAATAATTCTGGAACTTTTAATAATTATACTATGGATTTGAGACAAAATAGAAAAATTATAGATTTGAAATTGGTAATGTCGGCATTCAATTATCCAACATTATTTTTTATAGACGATAGAGGAATATTATCTGTATCTAGATTTTATAGAGATAATTTCTTTTCCGACTTTGTATATACAAATAAAATTGTCGATAGTGTTTATCCTATTGCAGAAAAAGATGGATATGCTTTATATATTCATGAGTATGAAACTGGGAATATATTTTATGGTTCAAGAAAAACTAATACAGCATTCAAATTTTTTGATGATAGAGCAATAGTTACTAATTCTAGTATTTATTCTGTTAATTATGAAGAGCATAATAGATTTAATATAATATATATCACAAAAGATAATCACAAAACTATTAATTATACAAGATTCTATGATGGTGTATTTACAAATGATATTATAGTGTCAGAAGATGAAAATATAATTTCATTGGATTCGGATTTAGATTATGCATCACAAACTATGGTTTTATATACTAGAGAGAATGGGAATAAATATTTATTCATAGATAATAGAATAATAGACTTATCTGTTTTGGGAACCAGCATTGGTAATGTAAGATTAAAATCAGCACAATATCCTTATTTTTACATACTATATTATAATGATGTATTCGATGAATTGAGAATTACTAAACTGAATATAAGTGATATTGAAAAATTAAAATAAACCGATAATTAATTTAACATTTTTTTATTATAAATGTTTATAAAAATAAGGAAAAAGTAGGATTTTTTATGAGTGATGAACAAGCAAAAGTATCTTTTATGGAGAAAAACCCAAGAACTTGTCCAGTATGTAAGAATGAATTTTATCATGAAATGCTTCTTACAGGAGGCGGAAGATTAATTGCTGGTAAATTAAGAAATGATTTAAGAAGAACTTATGAAAAAAGCAAAAAATATGGAACAGTTTATCCTTTAATATATGTAGTAGTTGTATGTCCTCATTGTTTGTATGCTGCTTTTCAGGAGGATTTTAATTTAATAGATCATAGACAAATAGAAGAGGCTTCAGATACAGCAAAACAGAGAAATAAATATATGTCAGAGTTTTTTGGAAATGATATAGATTTTACTAGACATAGAACCCTTTTAGAAGGTGCTGCTAGTTATTTTCTAGCATTAGATGGTTATCGTTATCATGGAAAGGATACCGCTCCTACTTTGAAAAAAGCTTTATGTGCTTTAAGATTAAGTTGGACTTTAGAAGATTTGGCAAGTATATATCCTAATGAAAATTATGATAGGCTTATTCCTTTCTTTCAATATAAGGCTAGCGAATTATATACTGCCTCTATAGAATATATGCAAAATGGAAGAGAAAATTTTGAAAAATTAAAATCATTCGGACCTGATATAGATAATAATTTTGGATATGAAGGTATGCTTTATATGGGGGCATTACTTGGAATGGATGCTTCAAAATTTATTCCAGACCCTAAAGTAAAGGTTCAAACTTTAGTGCAGGCTAAAAGAAAAATAAGCAAGATATTTGGATCTGGAAAAAGTAGTAAATCAAAGCCTTCTGCATTACTTGAAAAAATAAAAGAACTTCATGTTGCTATAGGGGAAGAATTAAATCATCTAAATGAGGAATATGGTATAGATATAAGTTAATGAAGAAATTGAGTATTTATCTATTAAAAGAATTCTTATCTTTTTTCTTTGGATCTCTATTTCTATTTGTGGTATTAGTTACAATAGCAGACTTGAGTAGTAGATTATCATTTTATACAGAGCACCCTGAATTAATTAACTATTTTATTACATACCATTTAGCAAGAGCTCCACATAATACATATTATATATTTCCTGTAGCTTTAATGTTTTCATCTACTTATGTATTGGGTAATTTTGTAAAAAACAAGGAAATGTTAGCAGTAGAGAATTCAGGTATTAGTTTATTCAAATTTTCTATGCCTATATTTACTATAGTTATAGTATTATGTCTTCTTTTAGTTTTCTTCTGGGAATTTGTAGCTGCCCCTTTGAATAAGGTATCTTTTGAGGCAAATGATGCAATGCGTGGAAATCAAAAAGCATCAAAAAGTGGTCCTTGGCAAATTTTTGGAGGAAATAATTATTTATATTTCATAGAAACTTATTTTTACAAAGAACAATATATGACAAATACAATAATCTTAAAAATAAATGATGATGGTGGAATAAAATTTAGAATATCAAGTCCATATATACAATGGAGTACTAATGATAGAAAATGGTATGTTCAAAATGGAATATTAACAACATTTACAGATAATAAAGAAATAGATGTGAAAGAAATTAATAATTATCCATTAGATGTTTTAGAAAGACCTGAGCATTTTTATGGAAGACCACCATTGGATTCTATGAGTATAAGTGAAGAAGCAAATATTATAAAATTACAAAAAGAAGTTAATATGAATACTTCTAGATTAGAAACAGATATGCATTATAGAATATCATATTGTTTTTCTGGATTTATTATTGTTTTACTTGCATCATTATTTTCAAAATTTTCTACACAAAGTGTATTAGTTATTAGCTTAGTTATGGTTATAATAGTTGCACTTCTTTATTATTCTATAGTTATGATATTTAGATCTATGGGTGAGGCTGGAAACTTTAATCCTTTTATTGCAGCTTGGATGCCAAATATTATATTTTCTTTACTTTGTATATTAGCTTTCAAAAAATTCTATTAATTAATATATTTCTTTTCCATTATAATGGAATTAAATTTATTATTATAATATTTTTTTCTTATAGCTATTTCTTTTAATCCATTTCTTTGATAAAAGTTTTTAGCATTAATATTATTTTCATGCAAATCTAATTTTATGCTTTTAATATTATTTTTTTGGGCATCATCAAATAAATATGACAATAGTTTTTTTCCATAGCCTAAATTATTTGGATATGAAGCTATAAATATTATATCTATATCAGGCTCTAATAAAAAATATATTAAAAAACCTGTAATTTGATCATCATTTTTAATTATAATTACTTTATGATATTTATCTTCGATATAATGTTTGATATGAGTTTGAGATAAATTAATATACTTACTTTTTGAAGATATTAGAAGAATAGAATCTATTATGTTATCGTCAATACTATTTACTATTTCTATATTTTCCATAATTCAATGCAAAAATAAAGATGGATAAGAAATAGATAATTACTATTCTATTCATCTTTATTAAATTAATAATATTATAATTTACTATTTATCTCATCAAATAATTCTTTCTTTTTGTTTTTAACATATTCGATTATATCTTCAATTTTGACTTCAACACTTTCTGAAGAACTTCTAAGTTTAAACTCAACAACATTTTTCTGAAGAGATTTTTTACCTACTATTATTCTCATAGGGATTCCTATTAAATCACTGTCATTTAATTTAACTCCAAATCTTTCTTTTCTGTCATCAAAGATAGTTTCTATACCAATAGAGTTTAAAGAATTATAAATCTCTTCTGCTTTTTTGAATGAATCTTCAGTTTCTTTATCAATAGCAACTACTATAGCTTCATAAGGAGCAACACTTATAGGGAAAATAATTCCTTTATCATCATAATTCTGTTCTATAACGGAAGCCAAAGCTCTATTAATTCCAATACCATAACAACCCATTATAGGAGTAATTTCTTTATTATTCTCATCTAATACTTTAAAATTGAAAGCCTCAGTGTATTTATCCCCTAGTTTGAATATATGCCCTAATTCTAAACCTTTTTTCTGATATAAAACTTCACCGCATTGAGTACATCTATCGCCTTCTTTTACCATTCTAAAATCTCCCCATATATCAACATTAAAATCTCTAGTAATATTAACATTTTTTATATGAGTGTCATCTTTATTACCGCCTGCTATTGCATCGGATACAGATTTTATAGAATTATCTGCAAATATTCTCACTTTCTTTTTCAATCCTATAGGAGAAGCAAAACCTACCCTAGCCCCTGTAACTTCTTTTACAGTATCTTCATTTGCAAGTTCTATATCAAGTCCCCCTAATGCATTTGAAAGTTTTGTTTCATTAATTTCTAAATCTCCTCTTATGGCAACTAGTATAATTTCATCTTCCTCAGTTTTATAAATAATGCTTTTAATAAAGTTCTTTGAAGAAGTGTTGAATAATTTTTCTAAATCATTAATAGTTTTTATATCAGGGGTATGAACTTCTTCTATAGATTTATCAGTATAAGAAGATGGAACTTCATCATCTTTTGCATTTGCCTTTTCAATATTTGCTCTGTAATCACATTTAGAACAAAAAATGATTGTCTCCTCTCCTACTTCACTTAATACCATAAACTCTTCGCTTCCTTCTCCGCCCATAGCTCCACTGTCCGCTTTTACACTTACAGTATCAAGTCCCATTCTTTTAAATATTTTTGTATAAGCTTTGCTCATATCATTATAAGTTTTATCAAGACATTCTTTAGTTATATGAAATGAATAAGCATCTTTCATAGTAAATTCTTTAGAGCGTATAACTCCGAATCTTGGTCTTATTTCATCTCTAAACTTCGTATGTATTTGATATAATGTAACAGGAAAATCTTTATATGACTGTATTTCATTTTGTACTGTTATAGTGAAAGCCTCTTCATGAGTAGGTCCCATAGCCATATCAACATCATTTCTATCTTTTAATCTAAATAACTCTTTTTTAAATCTTTCCCATCTTTCTGAAGGTGTTAATAATTCCTTTGAAACAAGTATGGGCATTATGCATTCATTAGAACCTATAGCATCCATTTCTTCTCTTACTATATTAGATATTTTATTTAATACTCTAACTCCAAGAGGCAGATAAGAATAAAGTCCATTTGATATTTTTCTTGCAAGTGCTGCTCTTAACATTAATTTATTTGAAGCTATAACTGCATAGCTTGGAGTTTCTTTTAATGTTGGCATAAATAATTTTGATAAACGCATTATATTTCCCTTAAAAAAGATTTAAATTTTTATTGATTATTAATGATATATTATAAAATTAAAATTATCAACTATATTAACATTAAATAGATTTTTATTTACACATAGAATCAATTATACAAGTAGTTTCTTTTCTTATTTCACTATCCATATTGATAATATTATCTATTGTCAATGGTATATTTATTTCTCTATTTACAGCCTTTGAAACAATATCAAATATATCTGTAAATCCTATTTTTCTTTGTAAGAATGAATACACACATATTTCATTAGCGGCATTTAATATACAAGGATAAAGTCCTCCTTGCTTTCCGCATTCATAAGCTAATCTAAGCATAACAAATTTATCAAAATCCATTTTATAAAAATTTATTTCCGAATGTTCATATAGTTTTAATTTTTCAAAAGGAGTTTCTCTTATTTCTGGATAAGTTAATGCATGCTGTATAGGAAGACGCATATCATTTTTACCAATCTGGGCATATATCTCTCCATCACTCATTTCTATCATAGAATGTATCAAACTTTGCGGGTGAATAATAGTTTCTATTTTATCATAATCCAAATTAAATAAATGATGAGCTTCTATAACTTCAAAACCTTTATTCATCATTGTAGCACTGTCTATAGTGATTTTACTTCCCATAGACCAAGTCGGATGTTTTAAAGCCATTTCTACAGTAACATTTTTTAATTCTTCTTTAGGAGTTTTGAAAAAAGGTCCTCCTGATGCTGTTATTATTACTTTTGAAAGTGAAGTTTGAGGAAAATGCCTTAACATTTGAAATATTGCAGAATGCTCACTGTCTATAGGTATTAAACTTGCATTATACTCTTTTAATAATTTATTTATTATATCTCCACCTACAACCAAAGTTTCTTTATTGGCTAATGCTATTATTTTTCCTTTTTTTATAGCTTCTATTGTAGGTAAGAATCCTGAATATCCAGTTAGAGCATTTACCAATATATCAAAATCTGTATCTCTTACAAAATCAGCTATGCTTCCTTCGTATATATTGATATTATTAGCACAATCATAATTTTTGAAAATATTTTCTGCATTTTTATCTGATATATTTATAGTTTTAGGTGTAAACTCCAAACATAAATCTTTTAATATTTCAACTCTGCTGTTTGCTGACATACCTATTATTTCAAAGTCATTATTAAACTCTCTAACTACTGAACATGTGTTTGTGCCAATAGAACCTGTAGCTCCCAATAAAAGAATTCTTTTTTTCATATACTAACTCAATTTATAAAATATTATTTTTATTTATAATAGAGTTATTTTAAAATTATTTCAATTATAAAATATGTATAAATAAAAAATAAACTTGATTCAAAACAAATATTTATATGTTTTATCTTTTGATTTAATTTCTTTTAAATGTATATCCTTTTTTGTGTTTGTAATAAATCACTTGAAAGCATCAAATACTTCTTTTCATTTATTATGTTAATTTCGTAGTATTTTGAGCATTAATTTTATTTTGTACTACATATTCAAATATTGAAGTAAGTCTTTTATATTATTAAAAGTTTTTTATTTAGTATATATAATATGTTTTATATTATTATCGATGTTCTAAGCATATTTTTTATTATTTGTATTAGTATTGTTGATTATTTTTCTTATGTAGTTAATAAAATAACCGATAATCTTTGAGAATAAGTATAACTAAACATAACTATTGAAATTTATCGTTAATTATATATAATTCTTATTCAAATTAATTTAAAATTTATCAAATAATGGATTTTTACTAAATGTCAAATAAGAAATTTAATTTAAAAATAGTTACAATAGCGTCTTGGGTATTATTATTTTTTGCTTGGATTTTCTTTTATGCCGTAACTCAAACTCCAACACCAGTTTTTTGGGCGGTGCTTGTGATATCCTCTGTTATTACTATTATCACATTAATAGTTGATAGGAAGAATATAATATCTTTTTTGAAGATGCGTTTTGTTCATAAAGCTTTTTTTGGTATATTATCATTAATTATAATTTTAGCAATACTTGTAGGGCTTTATGTTATAAGTATAAACTTCCCTATAAGATTCGATTTAACTCAAAATAAGGCATTTACAGTATCTCAGCAAACTATGGATGTATTATCCAGAATAGACACTCCTCTCTCAATAGTAGTATTAAGATCTCCTAGTACAGATCCTACTTCAGCAGATTGGAGAGCTGATTTATTATTAGAACAATATAAAAGAATAAATAAACATATAACTGTAGAATATATTAACCCTATAGAAAAACCTTCTGCTAAAAGTAAATATCAAATGACTCAGGTTGGAGAAATAGTATTTACTTATGGACAGGGTAAACAAGTTAGAGTTTATAGAAAAGATTTAACAACTCAATCTAAAGTAACTTCAGATCCTCTATTTGTAGGAGAAGAAAAATTTACTCAATCTATATATACCTTACTTGATACTGAATCTTATACAGTATATTTCACAGTGGGACATGGTGAGAGACAATTACAAGATAGAGGCGGAGAAGGTTTATCATATGTTAAAACTTATTTGGAAAATGAAAATTATAAAGTTAAAGATTTAAATATCATACTTGAAAATATACCTACAGATGCTTCATTAATAGTAATAGCTGCTCCTGTGGAAACATTTAGTGATTTTGAAATAGAAAAATTAAATAATTATGTAAAAACAGGAGGTAAGCTCTTAGTTTTATATGATAGTTTTTTGGATAGAAGTAAATTTAATAGTAATTTAGGAAATTTCTTAGCAGATTGGGGATTTAAAACTAAAAATGACTATATAATAGATACTGCATCAAGTGTAGTTATACCTGTTAATATAGTACCTCAATATACTTCCCACCCTATAACTCAAACACTTAAAGAAGGTAATGTATTTGCCTGCTTGGTTGTAGCAAGAAGTATATTAACAGGAGAAAACAAATATAATGGAAGTTTTGAAAATATAATCACTACTACACCTCAAGGTTATGGTAAAGAAGAGGCTACTTTTGATTTATCAAGAGCGAGATTCAATCCTAGAACCGATGTATCAGGACCTGTTCCTTTGGCTATAAGTGGTACTTATGAAATAGAAGGAAGAAAAGATCCAGCAAGAATAGTAGTATTTGGAGATGCAACATTTGTTTTGAATGCATATATCAATCCAGAACAAGGACAGTCAGTAGATATTGCATTTGCTGGAAACAAAGATTTATTTATGAATACTGTTGCTTATTTATTAGAAGCAAGACAGAAAATTACTATAAGACCTAAAGAGGCAAGCATTAAAAATCTAACGCTTACAACAACTCAAACTAATTTTATTAGATATGTTGCTCAAATAGGTTTGCCTTGTTTATTTGGTATACTTGGTATATTGATATGGTTCTTAAGAAGAAGATAATATTACAATGAAAGGTAGCATAAGTTAATATAGTATGAGTAATATAAAAGTATTATATAAAAAATATTCATATTATATTAACTATGCTTTATTAGTATTTATAAATGGTATTGCAAGTGTATTAAATTATGTATCTTCAATATATGTAAATAGAAGTTTATCAATATCAGATTTTGCACATTATAATGGTATAATAAATATATATTCAATAATAGTTCTTACAGTATCAAGTTTCAGTTATTATATTATGCATCATTATAAAGATGATGAAGATGCTAAAATTTATTGGGCTTATGGTTATATTATAGCTTTTGTAATATTTGTATTGTATATATTTTCTATACCATTGATTGATATACTTTTTAATATAAAAAGCTACCCTTCTCTTTTTATAATTTCAATTGGAATATTTGCCACTATTTTGGGAATAGTTTCTCAGTCTATATTGAAAATAAATAATTATATAGCCTATGATTATATAGCAAGCCTAATAGCAATATTAATATCTAAAATATTATTATTGGCATATTTCATTATAACAGGATTAACTTTATTTAAATCTATTATAACAGTTACATTATTCTGTGTACTTTATTTAACAATAAATTTGATAGAATTAAAGAAAGTGAATTTGACATACTTCATACCATTAAATAAAATAAAATTATATTTCTCTAAACAAAATCTATCAGTATTTTTAAGTTATATAATTCATATTGTAATAATAAATTTTATATTCAATTGGATATCACTAAGCGATGTATTAATGGCAAATAGATATTTGGATAAAACAAGTGCAGGTTACTACTCTACTATATCATTAATAATAAAAATGTTTTTCTATATAGGTACCCCTATTGCCTCAGTAATGTTTTCCTATATTTTGATAGCCCAAAAAGATAATAATAAAAACAAAGAAAGAAAGATTATTTATTATTCTATTGCTCTTTTTGTATTCGCATCTATTTGTTTATCAGCATTTTTGATTATATTCGCAAAACAAATAGTATTAATACAATTTACAAATAGATATGAAGCCATTATTCCATTAATTCCTCAGGCTGTAATTTTTGGATTCTCATTAGGCTTTACAGTCATTGCATTCAATTATGGACTTGCTTATAAACTATTTACACCATTTTACGGATACTTAATTATATTTGCCTATATATATTTTTCATTAAGAAATGGGCTTAGAACCTTTGAAAATTTTATGTTTGTAATGAAAATATTTTTTATAGCATTACTTATATATAATATTTTAATTATATTAATACATAGAATAATATTAAAAACTAATAAAAACTAAAATAAAAATAGTAATTTAAAAATATTATAAATCTAGTTATAAAAATTATTTTTATAATCTAGCAACTTTTAGTATAAAAAAGATAATTTAATATTAATGTTTGCACAAGCCTTTATTAATGTCGGTTAATTTATTCAAGTTTATTATTAACTTATGATTTCTTTCTCTTTAAATCGATTTGTCTTTGAATCTCTTTTAAGTTTTTAACATATATAGTATTAGTTCTAATATCTATTTTACCTGTTTTCACCAATGTATTTAAAACTTTCTGAACATCAACTACTTTTATACCGCACCAATTAGCTATATCATTAATTGTAGCATTCAATTCCTGAGGCTCATAATAATGATCTCTAGGAATATTCTGAAGTTCTGCTAATAATAAAAGACAATCATAAACTCTCAAATCAGTTTCATTTAATTGAAGTATTAAAAGCCTTCTTTTAGCATCAAAAATTCTTTTAGCAAAAGTTTTTGAAAGTTTCAAAGCCATTATTGTATTATTAGCCAAAATATTCTGGAAATTTTCTTTTCTTAATTCTAATAAAACAGTAGGTTCATTTGCTATTGCTGATGCACTTCTTGTTGTATCTTCTAATATAGCCATTTCTCCAAAAAACTCGCCTGGATAAACTATGTCTAATAATTTTTCAAGATCTTTAATAACCTTTGTAATTTTAACAGAACCGCTTTGAACTAAGTAAAACTTATCTCCTTTTTCATATTCTAGAAATATAACATCATCAGTATTGTATTTTTTTGTATGTGAAGCTAAATTATTATCCATATTTATTTATTCCTTTTTAATTAAAAATCAAATTATAATTGTGATATATTAGCATTTGCTTCTTTTGAAAAATTATCCATAGGAGGCATTGAAATAACCTTCTGATAATATGCTTTTGCTTTAGTTTTATCTCCATTTGCTTCGCAGCTTTTAGCTAAAAAGAGTATAGCCTCTTTAACATTTGAAGATTTGGGATATTTTTTAATTGCTGATAATAATACAGTAGAAGCATTATCATATTTATTTATATTAAAATAACATTTTCCCATATAGAATATTGAATTTTCTGCAATAGCAACATCTGTGCTTTTTATTAAAGTGTTAAATGTTTTTAAAGAATTAACATAATCGCTATTATCATATAATTCAACGGCTTTATTATAAGTAGGATCTTTTATTTCACTTTTTGATGATTGAGTCTTTGATCTAGAAACAGGAGTATTTGAAACAGGAGGGGCTATATCACTGTCATCAGTAATATCAAGTTCATCTTTACATTCTTCTATCTTTTCTTTTACTGTATTATAGAATGAAGAATCTTCATCAGCATATTGTATATATCTTTTATATGCATAAAGTGCATTTCTATATTTTTTATTTTTAAAATAAAACTCCCCTATTCCATATAAGCCTTCTAAAGGATCTAAACTTTCTTCGCTTATATCATTCTCAACAAGTTCACTTACTCTTTTATTTATTCTTCTAAGCTGATTAGAAAATACCTTTAACATTTTTATGATTATAGGTTTATTTTTCTCTACCAAGCTTTCAAATTCTTCATAAGTAATAATAATAACTACACAATCCGTCAAGCATTGAACAGTATCTTCCTGCGGATAAGTACCAAGTATACTTTTTACTCCGAAAAATTCTCCTATATTAATAAGTTCTCTAGTTTCATAACCTGTTTCCTCTGATAAGAATATGCTTTGAGCCTGACCTTGCTTTAAGATATAAACTCTGTCTGAGGTGTCACCTGTAAAATATACTATAGAACCTGCTTTATATACTCTTGTTTGCATTAATTTTCCCTCAATTAATATTTATTCTTAATAAAATTTTGTTAGAATAAATTAAAACATTATTTTGCTTTTTTATTCTATCACTTATAATACTTTTTTCAAGTTATTTTTTTATTTTCTTACTTTAATTTGTTATATATATTCTTTATAAATTGATATATTTTAATATTATTTTTATATAATTGTCTATTATATTTTATTTAAGATATGTGTTATTCCATAATATTTAAAATACAATCATTTAATATAAAAACTATAATTTAGAGTTATAATAAAAATATAATTTTTTTATAATATCGTATACTAATATATACTAGACTAAATCAATAATTTTTATTATAATATATAACGGTTTATTATATTTTTTCTTTATAGCTTATTATTTAATATATTTGGAGTTATTTAAATATGAAAATAGCAATTTCACAATTAGAAATAATACCTTCTATGCCTTGCGATAATGCGGTTAGAATTATAAGTTTCATAAGCAGGGCTAAAAAAGAAAATGCTGATATTGTAATATTTCCAGAATTATGTGTTACTGGATATATGATTGGAGATATGTGGGAAAGCGAGAGGTTTATAGCTGAATGTGAAGAGCTTGGAGATGAAATTATAAAATCATCTAAAGATATATATGTGATATTTGGAAATGTTGCTGCAGATAGAAATAAAAAGAATTTTGATGGAAGAATTAGAAAATATAATGCTATGTTTGTGGCTAAAGATGGTAAATTGATACATAATAATAGCACAGAATATCCTTTTATAATAAAATCATTACTTCCAAATTATAAAGAATTTGAGGATTCTAGACATTTTTTTAGTTTAAGAGATTTAGCATTTGAAAATAAAGTTGATGTAAAAGAGTATTTAAAGCCTTTAGAAATAGAATGCAATGGTGAAAAAATAAAGTTAGGTTTAACTATATGCGAAGATATATGGAGTAAAAATTATCTATATTCTCCTATGGATATTATTAATACAAATAAAGATGTAGATTTACTTATTAATATATCAAGCAGTCATTACTCATTGATTAAAGATACAGAAAGACATAATATGCATGGAGCAATTGCTTCTAAATATAATATGCCTTTCATATATGTTAATAATGTTGGAATACAAAATAATGGTAAGTCTGTATATACATTTGACGGAGTAAGTTCTGTTTATGATAATAATGGTAATTTACTATTTGCTGGTAATAGATATGAAGAAGATTTATATTTTATAGATATGGATATAAAAAATAAGAAATTTTCAAAATCTATAGAAATAAAAGATGAAGATGAATATAAATCTATATATAATACTATTATTTATGGTATAAGGAAATTTGTAAAATCTATTGGAGTTAATAAATTTGTTATAGGAGTTTCAGGGGGTATTGATTCAGCATTATCAGCAGTTATGTATGTTGATGCAGTAGGTAAAGATAATGTTTTACTTGTAAATATGCCTAGTAAATTCAATTCTGATACCACAAAAAATTTAGCAAAAACATTGGCTGATAATTTGGGTTGTGGTTATATGGTAGTACCGATACAGGAATCAGTGGATTATACTGTAAAACAATTGGAGAACTCCCCTATTATAAAAGACGGCAAAGAGAATAATCTTAAGTTATCATCTTTTGTTATAGAAAATATACAGGCAAGAGATAGATCTTCTAGGGTATTATCTGTTATTGCAGCTGGTTTTGGAGGCGTATTTACATGCAATGCTAATAAAACTGAAACTATGGTTGGTTATTCTACTATGTATGGAGATGGTGCTGGATTTTTTGCTTGTTTGGCTGATTTATGGAAATATCAAGTATACGGATTAGCCAATTATGTTAACAATGAAATTTATAAGAAAGAAATTATTCCATATGGTACAATAAATATAATACCTAGTGCTGAACTTTCATTTGATCAGGCTGTAGATGAAGGAAAAGGTGATCCTATAAAATATGAATATCATGATTATTTATTTAAATTTCTAACGGAATCTTGGAATAGGTATATTTTAGAAAATATATTAGAGTTTTATATAGATGGAGTTTTAGAAAATAAGTTAGGCTGTAAGGCTGGTATATTAAATAAATATTTCAAAAATGGAATAGATTTTATAGATGATTTGGAAAGATGGTGGAAACAATTTATGGGTATGGGAATATCTAAAAGAATTCAAGCCCCTCCTATACTTTCTATAAGCAAAAGAAGTTTTGGTTTTGGAACTCGTGAATCACAAAACAGAGTATATTATACAGCAAGATATTTACATTTGAAAAATAAAATTATTGATTTAAGTTAATAAAAAAGTAAGTTTATGTAAAAAATATTGTAAAATTATTGTGTAATCAAATATTTTGCTTGCAAAAAGCAATAATAAATGTTATATTTATATAGTAATATAAAATTTATATAATGTTAGGAATCATATAAAGTGGCAACAGCTAATCTTATTGATAATAGTATAAAACAGAATATTCTTGATTATTCTGCAATATTGGAAACAACCATAAAAGATATACATTCTTTTCTAGAAGAAGTAGGACGAGTATATAGTTTTATAGGTGAAAAGTTTCCTCTTATTGAACAAGAAATGAAAAATGAAAATGAAAAAGCCAATAACTTGCTACTATATTTTACTAACAAAGAAGAAGGTAACAAGAATTTTGCTAATGATTTGGAAGAAAATCAAGAAGATTTCTTTAGATCTTTTGACAGAATGCAAAGTTTTATATCTCAGGATAATGAGCTTTCTGATTCATTAGTAGAAGATGTTGGTAAAACAAGTAATATAATGGATTCCATTGAACAGATTAGAATGCTTGCGGATCAGATTAAGGTTTATTCATTAAACGCCATAATAATATCTTCTAAATATGGTGCAGGTGGTAAAGCTTTTGGAGAAATATCTAAAAATATAATTAAAATGTCTGAAACTTCAAATGAACAGGCAAATCAAATGAATAGAATCGGTAAGGAATTATTCGTTAGATTTGAATCATTTAAAACTGAAATATTAAAAACTAATGAACTTCAAAGACAGAATTTTGCAATTATGAGAGAACAGCTTGATAAAGAACATAATAATATGGTTAATTCTTTCGCTGTATTTTCTAATGTAATATCTGATATAATATCAAGGGTAGATAATACTTATGATTTTATATTTGAAGTAATGATGGTTCTTCCTAGAGAAGATATAGTTAGGCAGCAAACAGAACATATTATAGAATCTATAAATTCTATAGTATATGAAAATAGAAATTTTATTGATTATTATGGAAAAGAAGTTGAAAATATAGAGCCTGAAGATTTGGAAAAAGAAGAAAATCAAACATTAGAACATAAACTATTAGATTTGCTTACTTTTGATGATGTTGTTTTAACATTAATCATAGAAAATTTTAAATCAATATATGAAGAGATAAATCTTACAAACTCAGATATTTATAAAAGTCTTAAGGGGTTGAAAGATGCACTTGCTGATATTACATTAGATAGAACTACTATCGTAGAATATATGATAGGCGGTGAAACAGGAAAATCAGAGTTTCCATTTACAGTCTTAGAATCTTTGTTTAATGAATATATGGGCTTTATAAAATTATATTTGGAAAACTTTAAGTTGTTCTTAACTAATAAATATAGAATATCAGATAGTAATATAGCAATAATAGACTCTATAGAAGAATTGGAAAGCATGTTCTTAGAAACTAAAAACATTGCTAAAACATTTAACTCTATTAACTTTTTAGCTAAAATAGAATTGGAGAAAAATAGTAATATATTTAATAATTCTCAAACTTTCTCTATAGAAAGTGTAGAATCAATAGCTACTAACATAACAGAAACTGTTGATGCTTGTTTAGAGCAATTTCATAATATTAAATCTGCTATATTTAGTTCTATTAATAAATTTAAATCTAATATAAATCAGCAGTCAAGCGAACATGGTTATATAGAATCTATGACTGAAAGTGTCAGTAAACGTTTAGATGAATCGAAATTTATTATTAATAATAATATTAAAAGATTAGATAGTTATGCTGATGAATTATTCGGACTTATAGATAAAACTTTGATAGATTTAAGTTCATTAAGTACTTTGCTTACAAAGATTAATGAGATAATAGAAATTTTTAATAGCATGAGAAATGTTATAAGAAATAAAAAGAGTGAATATTATAATTTATTGGGTATAGATAATTGGAAAATAGAAAGTGATAAATATTTGGATATAGTTAATTCTTATACTATAAAGAAAGAAAGAGCTATTGCTAATAGTATTTTATCTGGTGAAGATGCACCAGATGTCGATATAAATATAGATGTAGGTGCTGACAGCGGCGATTTTACTATGTTTTAAAAAAGTAATGGAGGTATTTATATATGTCAGTTTTAGAAATAAATGATAATCTTAATATAAGGACTATGAGTAAATATTTTAAGAATGTCATAAAGAATGCTGATTATAACAATGATATAACTGTAAAGTTTAATTGTGATGGTGATGCCCATGTGGATTTAGCAGGACTTCAAATATTATATGCAATGAAAAAAGAGCTTGCTAAAAATGGAAAAAACCTTATAGTAGAAGGTATGGATAATTTATTTAATGAGTATTTAAATATAATTAATGATAAAAATAATTAATGAATAAGAGGTTAATGTATGGCTAAAACAATACTAATTGTAGACGATTCTAATACAGCTAGAGCATCTGTTGAATATACTTTGAAGAAAGGCGGTTATACTGTAGTATCTGCAGATGATGGTACTACAGGCTTAGAAGTTTTGGGTAAAACTCCTAATGTTGATATGATAATAACTGACCTTAACATGCCTAAAATGGATGGTATAGAATTTATCAAGCATGTAAGACAGGTGGATCAACATAAATATACCCCTATTCTTATGCTTACAACAGAATCTCAAGATGAGAAAAAAATGGAGGGTAAAGCTGCTGGAGCAAGTGGCTGGCTAGTAAAGCCATTTAACCCAACTCAGCTTTTAGACGTAGTAAAACGTTTCTTAAGCTGATTATCAATAATCTTATTTTTAAATAAGTATTTTATTAAAGGTAGAGGTGTGATATATGTTTGATAGCGATGAATTTATTTCGATATTTTTAAGTGAAGCTAATGAGATTGTTGAAGGTCTTGAAAATGACTTAGTACTATTGGAAGATAATAAAAGTGATGAGGATCTTTTAAATAAAATATTTAGAAGTGCTCATACTCTTAAGTCTTCAGCAGGTACAGTTGGATTTGCAACTATGAGTGATTTGAACCATGTTGCAGAAAATTTATTGGAAAAAGTAAGAAGCGGTAAATTAGATGTAACTCCTCAAATGATTACAGTATTATTAGAGTTCTTGGATACTGTGAAATTAATGCTTCAAAATATTGTAGATGGCAAAAGTGAAACTGAAGGTGTTAATAATATAGATTCATTAAAAGCTAAAATAAAAGCAATAGCTGATGGTAATGATGTATCAAAAGCTGTAGCACCTGAACCTAAAAGTGAAGAACCAAAAACTACTGAAGAAGTGAAAGGTGAAAAAACCGAAAACAGATCTGATTCTTCAGGAGGCAATAATTCATTCCACATAGATATGGGATTTAAAGCTACTATTTTTGATAATGGTATTGACCCTTTAATGTTTTTAAATGACCTTAGAGCAATAGGAAGTATTAGTAATTTAAAAATAGAATGTAATAGTTTACCTACAATTTTGAACCTTGAAGATCCTTATATTTGTTATACTCAGTTTTCTTTAGATTTTACAACAAATGCTCTAGAAGAACAGGTACAGAATATTTTCTTATTTGTAATAGATGATAATGATATTAATATTATCGGTATAAAAGATGATGATGCAGATAATAAAGATACTCAAGATAAAACTGCTGCTAAGCCTGCCGAAGAGGTTAAAGAAGAAACTACTAAACCAGAAGAAAAACAGAAAGCTGAAACAACAGCACCTGCTGCTAAGCCTAAAGCTGCTGCAAAAGTACAGGCTCCTTCAACAGTTAGAGTTGATACTAGAAAATTGGACAGCTTGATGAACCTAATCGGAGAGCTTGTTATTGCTCAGTCAAGAATAATGCAGCTTACTCAAAGTTTGGATATAGATAATGGACTTAAAGAGGCGGTAAGTTCAATGGATAGAACTTCAAGACAGATACAGGAAGAAGTTATGAATATCCGAATGATGCCTGTCGGTCCTATATTCACTCAATTCCATAGATATGTTAGAGATTTGAATTTAGAATTAAATAAAGAAGTAAAATTAGTATTGAAAGGTGAAACAACAGAAATAGATAAAAATATGTTGGAGCAATTATCTGACCCTCTTAAGCATATTATAAGAAATTCTATGGACCATGGTATAGAAAAGACTAAAGAAGAGAGAATAGCTAGAGGAAAACCTGAATTTGGTACTATAACAATGTCAGCAGCTCATCAAGAAGGACATGTTGTTATAGAGGTATCAGATGATGGTAATGGATTGAATAAAGAAAGAATATTCAACAAGGCTGTTGAAAAAGGTCTTCTTTCTAAAGATGGTAAATATTCTGATATAGAAATATACAGAACTATATTCAGTCCAGGTCTTTCTACTGCTGAAAAAATAACAGACATATCAGGAAGAGGTGTTGGTATGGATGTTGTTAGAGCGAATGTAGAAAAAATGAAAGGTAAGATAGAAATTAAATCTACTGAGGGTCAAGGAAGTACTTTCATAATCAAACTTCCTTTAACTTTAGCAATTATTGAAGGTATTACTTTTGCTTTAGGTAAGCAGATATATATTATGCCTTTAATATCTATCATAGAACAAATAAAAGTAAAAAATGAACAAGTTAAGCCTTTTGAAGGTAAAGGTGAAATGATAAAAATCAGAGATGAATATTTACCTTTAATTAGATTGCATAAAGTATTTGAAATAGACACTCAAGTAGATAATATAGATGATGGTATAGTTGTTGTTGTTGAAGCAGGATATAGAAAATGTGCTATATTTGTTGATGAATTATTAGATCAGCAGCAAGTTGTTATTAAGTCTTTAGATTCAGCATTCAGTAAACATGCTGGTATAGCTGGTGGTACTATACTTGGAGACGGAAGAATAGCCCTTATTATAGATATACAAGGACTAGTTAATATGTCTTTACAAGGAAAAATAAACAACGGCGTAAAATAAAAGGATTTTAATATGTTAGATAATCAAAAAATAAATGCAGCTAATATACCTCAGGTTGGAGGCACATCTTTAGAACATGATGAAAACATTTCTATAGAACCTAGTCAGCAATTTTTGGTATTTAAAATTGATAATGAGGAATATGCTCTTGATGTTTTAAGTATTGAAGGTATTGTGGGCGTTACTAATATTACTCCTGTTCCTGGAAGCCCTAAATTTATGAGAGGTTTAATGAATTTAAGAGGAAATATTCTTCATATAGTTGATATAAGAATAAGATTCGGTCTTGATAGAAGAGATGATCATTCTATAGAAGACGATGTTATAATAGTAATATCTACTACTAATAGAAAATTTGGTATATTGGCAGATATGGTAAGTGATGTTATTACGGTTTATGAAAGTCAAATGACAGAAACACCTATAGATAATATGAGAGGGCTTCAAATTTCTAATGTTATTAGATTAGAAAACAAAATTATTATGGTTCTTCCTATAGAAGAAATAATAAAATCTAATAATACAAATTAATCAAAGAGTATAATAATATCGTTGAGGTATAAATTATGGAAGATATAAATGAGCATATGCCAGCTCTGAGCGATTCTGAGTTTGCAGAATTAGTAAAAATAATATATGATAAAACTCGTATACAGATGTCTAATCATAAAAGGGCATTGGTAACTTCTAGATTAAGTAAAAGACTCAGAGCTTTAAATATGGAATCTTTTAGAGAATATATAGATTTTGTAAAAAATGCTAGAGATGAAGAATTGACTAATTTCGTAAATGCTGTTACAACTAATAAAACAGATTTTTTTAGAGAAAATAAGCATTTTGAATATATGAAAAGCACATTTCTGCCAGATTGGGAGAAGAGTTTTAAAGCTGGAAAAGTCAAAAATCTTAGAATATGGTCAGCAGCATGTTCTACTGGAGAGGAACCTTATACTATTCAAATGACTTTACATGAATATTTCGGTTCTAATTATGATAGATATGATATAAAAGTTTTGGCTAGTGATATAGATACTAATGTACTTGCACATGGAAGAGCTGGAGTGTATAAGGAGGAATCAATTGATTCTATAGATGATAATATTTTAAGAAAATACTTCTTGAAAGGAACTGGGGATAAAGAAGGTTTATATAAAATAAAAGATGTTTTGAAGAAAAATCTCTTCTTTAGACAGTTAAATTTTAAAGACGAAGATTTTGATATTCATACACAATTTGATCTAATATTTTGTAGAAATGTTATTATTTATTTTGATAAAGAATTCCAAAAGGAATTGTTTAATAAATTTCATAGATATTTAAAAGAAGATAGTTTAGTATTTATAGGACACTCAGAAACATTATTTGGGGTATCTGATAAATTTAAATATGTAGCAAGTAATATCTATAAAAAGATTTAACTAGTGGGGTGTAATAATGATTGATTTTCCAGCAGCGGCTAATAGTAATTTTAAAAGGATCACTATATATATAGGTGGTTATTATGCTTCAAAAGAACCCTCTGTAATAAAAACAGTTCTAGGTAGTTGTATATCTGTTTGTCTTTTTGAAAATAAATTGAAGTTCGGGGGGATGAATCACTTTATGCTTCCAGAAATGAGGGAATGGGAAAATCCTGCTGAAGATTATAATAATACTAGATATGGTGTTTTTGCTATGGAGGTTCTTATAAACGAAATCATTAAATTAGGCGGTAAAAAAGAAAATCTTACTGCTAAAATATTTGGTGGGGGACATGTACTTTCTGGTATGACTACTAATATTCTTCAAGTACCAGATAAAAATATACAATTTGCTAAGAAATTTTTAGCTAATGAAAAAATACCTATTGTTAGTGAAGATATCGGAGGTTCTTGGCCTAGAAAGGTATTCTTTTTCAATACTGAAAATAGAGTTCTTATGAAAAAATTAGAAGGTAAAAGTAAAGAATTTTCTGCTGAACAAGAAATTAAGTATTCTAAAAATTTACAGCATAAACTTGAAGAAAAATCAGACATCACTTTGTTTTAATATATTAATAATTAAGGATTTTTTATGGCTACAAAAATTAAAGTATTGGCTATTGATGATAGCGCACTAATTAGACAGTTACTTACTAAAATTGTTAATTCAGATCCTGCATTAGAGATGATAGGAACTGCAGCAAATCCAATTTTAGCTGAAAATAAGGTCAAAAATCTTAAACCTGACATTATTACTCTAGATATTGAAATGCCTGAAATGGATGGTATTACATATCTAAAAAAGCTTATGCTTAATAATCCAATTCCTGTAATAATGTTTAGTTCTCTTTTAGATAAACATAGAGAATTAGCTTTAGATGCTTTAAATATTGGAGCTTTTGATTATGTAATAAAACCTTCTGCAAATGTTAGAGATGGTGTTGAAGAATTAGCTACAGATTTGGTAGAAAAAATTAAAAATGCTTATGCAAACAGAGCAAAATTCTATAGAAAACATGGAGTTTCTGTTCCTAGCGAGCCTGCAGCTGCTACTACTGTAGAAAAAAGTTCTATAAGTTTAGAAGCACCTAAAACTGCAGGATTTAAAGTTTATCAGAAAAATACTGCAGATGTTATACTTCCTCTTACACCTTCAAGAGAAACTCCTATGGATAAAATTATTCTTATAGGTTCTTCAACAGGAGGTACTGAAGCTTTAATAGAATGTCTCAAAAATGTTACTCCTTCTGCTCCTCCTATAGTTATAGCTCAGCATATGCCTGAACATTTTACAACTTCATTTGCTAAAAGATTGAATAGTATTCTTAAAATTGAAGTATTTGAATCTGAAGATGGTATGAGTGTAGGAAGAGGTCAGGCTATACTTGCAAGAGGTGCTAAACATACCATGATTAAAGTAAGAAATGGTAAATATTATGTTGAAGTAAGAGATGGAGAGCCTGTTACAAGACATAAACCTTCTGTAGATGTACTTTTCAGAAGCGGTGCTGTTTATGCTAAAAATAAAGCTATTGGTATAATACTTACTGGTATGGGTGATGATGGAGCTAATGGTATGAAAGAAATGAAGGATGCAGGTGCTTATAATATAGCTCAAAATGAAGAAACTTGTACTGTTTTCGGAATGCCTAGAGAAGCAATTGCTAGAGGTGGTGTAGATGAGATTTTACCATTAGATAAAATACTTGCTGCTGCTCTAAAAAAAGTATAATACAAATGAACAAAAACATAGATTTATATGAATATATAAATAAATGGGTGAGCGGATTTACTGCTTACCCATATTATAAAATAGAAAATAACTTGGATTTCATATCCAAGTTAATAGCTGTGCATAAAAAGTTTAATAGTATTTCTATTATTCCATCTGGTTCAAAAAGAAATAGAACTGATATTAGTTATATGGAATATCTTAATGTATTTCTTATACTAGAAGATACTGATAATAGTACTGATACTAGGAAATTTAAATCTTCTATTTTAGAATTGATTAAAGATAATGATTTATATTCAAACAAGGTGAATATTACATCATCTACTTTAATTTTAGAATATGAAAGTGAAAAGATTGTATTAACTCCAGCCTTTAAGAATTTTGATGATAATGTTGAAGGTGCATTGGTTACAAATACTGATGGAGTGAATGAAATATTTTATCCAAAATTGGACAATAAAAATTTTGATAAAAAAGAACATGATTGTGGAAGTAATTTTGTTAATTTAGTAAAGTTATTTAAGCATATATTTTTAACATTTTCTTCTGAAATTAAATATATAAATCAGTTGACTCCTTCTATAGTGGAAGCTCTTGTTTGGAATTTACCTGATGAATATTTTAGATTTAATAATTATGATGAAGCTATATTGAAGGGAATTGAGTATATTTATGAAATGATAGCAAGTGATGATTATATGAGTCTTTCAGAAATTAATGATATAAAAGTTCTATTTTCAACCAGAAATAATATTAATAGAAAAGAAACATTGAAAGCATTATATGAATTAAAGCAATTTATACGTAACAATGTATAAATTATTATTTTTATAACTTCTAATAGTAATCTTGAATTAATTTCAGCTAATGATATAATGAGCAAAATTATATTATAACTTTTATAGTAATTTTTTGGAGAAATACATAAATGAAAAAAATACCAGAAATTTTCGGCAGCATGGTTTTCAATGATAATGTTATGAAGGATAAACTTCCTAAAGACATTTATAAAAAGCTAATAAAAACTATAAAAAATGGTGAGCGTTTAAATTTAGAAGTTGCAAATGTAGTGGCTCATGCTATGAAAGAATGGGCTATAGAGAAGGGTGCTACACATTTTACTCATTGGTTTCAGCCTATGACAGGTGTAACAGCTGAAAAACATACAAGCTTTATAACCCAAACTGATGATGGTTCCATTCGTATGG
>NZ_JARHYI010000091.1 GCF_029258575.1 Brachyspira sp.
AATATAATAATTTTTGGAATCATAAAAGAATACATTCCGCTTTAAATTATGATACTCCTATGTTATACTTCAAAAAAATAAGGAATACTTAAAGGAAATATCTCTGGCTCCCGTGCATTATTTTTTACTTTTAAGTAAAAAAATATGTTAAGTGTTTTTTTACTTTACCGATATTATATATAAAGACAGTAAAAATAATTAAAGTTAACATAAGAGTTGCTTATTTTATTTTACTGTTATATAATTGAAAAAAATAAACATATTAATTTAAGTGAGGAAATTATATGGCAGACGAAGAAAATTTAGACGAAGAATTGGAAGAAGGCGAAGAGGAACAAGCCGAAGCTGCACCAAAGAAAAAATTTGGCTTAAGCCCTATGATTGTCAAAATACTTATGGGAGTTGCTGCCATTTTACTTGTGGCTTTAATATCTGGGCTTATAGCATTTTTTGTATCTAAAAGTGTAGGAAAAGCTGCTGGGGTACAAGGCGGTGTTGTTGATGATATGGTTAAACAGCCACCACCATCTATATATCGTATAGATCCAGAATTTAATGTTAATACAGCAGACATAGATGTAGCAAGATATATAAAGGTTAGTATTATATTAACATATACTACTAATACAAAACAGCTTTCTGTAGAACTTCCTGAAAGATTCTATATGATAAGAGATAGAATTACAACAATACTTAGCTCTTATACTTATGATCAGTTAAGAACTAATGAAGGAAGAGAACAATTAAAGGCTGATATTAAGCGTGAAATTAATAGTATGCTTAGAAATGGTCAAATAGATGGTATATTATTTGATAACTTCTTATTAAGTTAATGCTAAAATTGGAAAAAAATTATAAGAGAAGGATACTCGTATGACAGAAGTATTGTCACAAAGCGAAATAGATGCGTTACTAAGTGCTATATCATCTGGTGAAAGTTTAGATAATATTGATACTAAACGTGTAGAAGTAGAACATAGAAAGATTAAGATATACGATTTTAAACGTCCTGATAAGTTTTCAAAAGACCAAATTAGAACGCTTCAGATGATGCATGAAAACTTCGCACGTGTTACTACAACTTCATTATCTGCTCAGTTAAGAACTTTGGTAGGTATTCACGTAGCAAGTGTAGATCAGCTTACTTATGAAGAGTTTATAAGAAGTGTCAGCAATCCTTCTACTTTGGCTATTGTTAGTATGGATCCATTGAAAGGTAGTTCTATATTAGAAATCGATCCGTCTATCACTTTTACTATTATTGATAGATTGTTTGGTGGACCTGGTGAAAGTCCTAAAAATATCAATAGAGAACTTACTGATATTGAGTTGTCTGTTATGGAAGGGATTATCGTTAGAATATTAGGTAACTTGAGAGAGGCTTGGTCGCAGGTAATAGATTTAAGACCTCGTTTGGGTTCTATAGAAACTAATCCGCAATTCGCTCAGATGGTTAGCCCTAATGACATGGTTGTATTAATCACTTTGGAAACTAAGGTAGCTGATGTTGAAGGTATGATGAACTTTTGTATACCATATATTACTATTGAGCCTATACTTTCTAAATTCTCAGCTCAATATTGGTATGCATCTATTAGAAGAGGAAGTACTAGTGAGAATTTAAAAATTATTAAAGAAAAATTACAAAATATATTTGTTGAAACTTCGGCGGAACTTGGATCTATGCAATTACCGCTATCAGACATTCTCAATCTTCAGAAAGGCGATGTTGTTAAGTTTACTGATACTAAGATTACAGACCCTGTTATATTCAAGATAGGAAACAGAAAGAAATTCTTATGTCGTCCTGGTATATCAGGCAGCAGAATGGCTGTTCAGCTTACAGGTGTTATGGATGGAGAGGCTGATATAACCGAAGACGATTTATTAAAAGAGGAGGATTAAGGTTATGATGAGTGACGGTGCATTATCTCAAGATGAAATAGAAGCTTTGTTGAAAGGTGCTGATGAAGCTTTTGGGGGAGATGCTGCTCCTAAAGCTGCTAGTAATGGAGGAAATGTAGATAAACAGCTCTTTAATGAAGCTGCTAAAATGATAGCTGAAAATCAAGCTTTTTCACTATCTTCTATCTCCACTAAAACGGTGTCTATCACGAATATTACTACTACAGTGGGCGATGTTAATAATTTGCATCAAATGCTCTCTGGAAAAATGATAGAAGCTAAAGTAGGATATACTGGTTCTATCACTGGAAATGTTTACTACTATATGGGTGAAAATGAAGCTTTGGCAGTGGCTTCACTTATGATGGGACAAAAAGAAGCTGCATTAAATGATATGGTAGCTCAAGTATTAAAAGAAGCTTTCTCTCAAATGGTGGGAGTTTCTGATAGTGCTTTATCTTCAAGATTCGGAGGATCTTTTAATAATGAACCTATAGAAACTTCTATACTTGAAGATGCTTTTAGTATAAATATACAAGGTCCTTTGGCTATAGTTAGCGGATCTTTATCTATTGAAGGGGAAGTAGATGGAGCACCTTATGTATTTGCTTTAGAATTGCCATTATTACAAAGTTTATTGAGTTCTGCTTCAAATACTACTTCTGCACCTGCTAGTGGAAATAGTGCAGCAGGAAATGCTCAGGCTAATAATTCTATGTCAGGACTTGTGGATAATCAAGCATTTGATTCTACTCCTCAATTGGGTGTACAGCATGCTGAGTTTAATTCTTTGATGCCTGCTTCTGATGTACAAGGTACTGGTAATATAGGTCTACTCATGGATGTTACCATGAATATGACTGTAGAGCTTGGAAGAGCTACTATGACTATTAGAGATATATTAGGACTCGGTGAAGGTTCTATTATAGAGCTTCAAAAATTAGCTGGTGAGCCTGTAGATTTACTTGTTAATGGTAAATTAATAGCTAAAGGTGAGGTTGTAGTAATAGATGAAAACTTCGGTGTTCGTGTTACTGATATTATCAACCCTATGGACAGACTTACTAATAAACCTAGATAAATAAGTTAAAATAATCACCAATAAAATTAAAGCGGAGAATTAAATCTTCGCTTTTTTATTATTAATATTTTTAACTTTAATAATAAAGTTATAAAAATTTTATTTTTATTTCTATTTTATATCATACACTTTTACATTGATTATTTTATTAATAGCATTTTATTTAATCAAAGCTTGGGTAGGTATTACTGTTTCTTTTTTAATAAAGAAAAAATAAAAATTAAAAATGGATAATAATATAGTAAAGAAATAGGGCGGGCATATGTAATTAAAATTTTATTTTTTGTTGAAAATAATTTTCAAACATGTATACTTATTGTATATAATTATAGAGGGCATACAAAAATAATGGATGATAAAGAAATAGAAAATACTTCTGAAAATAACAAAAACTCTAATAATAATATGCCATACAGTAACATCGGATTACTTATGGATGTTTCCATTAATGTTACTGTAGAACTTGGAAGGGCAAAACTAAGCATTAGAGAAATATTAAGTCTTGGAGAAGGTTCTATCATAGAACTTCAAAAATTAGCAGGAGAACCTATAGATTTATTAGTTAATGGAAAATTAATAGCAAAAGGCGAAGTAGTTGTAATAGATGAAAGTTTTGGTGTGAGAATTACAGATATAGTAGATTCTGTATATATGGCTATTAACAATAATAATAAAAAATAATTTCATTCGTTTATTCTATATAAAATATGTAAAAAAGGAATGAAAATATTTCTTAGCTATACATTAATTTAATAAAATTATTTACGATAATAAAGGTATGAATAATAAAAATAGATTTATTATATTTTCTACAGTTATTATCGTTTTGATAATAGTATCGTTCTCCTCTCTTATAGTTACTGCCAATATTAGAGTATCTGACAGTATAGTAAGAGAAAATAATGAAAATAATAAGATACAAAGTTCAAGTGAAAAATTCAATCAGATAATAGAAAATAAAAAAATTAAGGTACTTATAGATCCCGGACATAATGCTGCTACTAAAGGAGCATTAGGATATTTGGGATATGAATACTATGTAAATTTAAGAGTTGCAAGAGAATTAGCTAAAATACTATCTGAAGATGATAGATTTGAATATTTTATGAGCAGAGATGGTGCATATTACAGCCGTCCTATCAAAGAATATATGACAAATAATTATGAAGAACTTCTAGGAATATATAATACTAAAGTAAAAGGCGAAGAGAGAGTTGGAAATTTAACAAGATATCAAACTTTAGAATTATACGCTATTAGACATTATGCTATAGATAATAATTTTGATTTGCTGTTAAGTATTCATTTTGATTATATGCCTTATATTAGCAGAAGAAATAAAACATCAGGATTTCATGTTATAGTAAGCCCATATAATAGAGAATTCCCAGCTTCTATGCAGGTTGCCTATAAATTATCCGAAAGAATGCAGGAAAAATACAAAATTTCTCCTATTATAGGACATGATAGAATACTTCCTAATTCGGTATGGAAATTCTATGACAGAGAAGAATTAATAAATAATGCTATATCTTTAAGAGGCTTGATTCTTATAGGCGATGCTTTTGAAAATGCTTATAATAAACAAGAAATAAAAAAAGATGTTCCTTCAGTTTTAATAGAATCTGCTTTTATACATGAATTACAGTTTGGAAGTATAAAAGCTATAAAAGAATTGGCAAATCAAATGTATAAAGCTTTAGTTGATGTATATACTACCAAATGAACTATTTAACTGTTATATATATTATTATATCTTGTTAAAATAGTTTATAATTAGGCAGCAGCAGTTATGTATATAAAACATAAAAAAAAGAAAAAGAATAAAATTAAGTATATAAATAAAAAATCATCAGTATTTTCTTCACTTCTAAAAAAAGTAGGTAAATTTTTAACTTATAGAATTTACTTTATGTTTATACCCCACTCCAAAAAGAAAACTAAAACTTTATCACTTCCAGTATATTCACTGATAATAATTATATTAATAATATCAATGTCCCTTCTTACAACATTTTCTTTTCTAACTAAAAATACAGTTCTTGCAAGTAAAACAGAAGTTCTAAGCGGAAGTTATAAAGATAAATTATCAGAAATAAATTCACTTGAAAATATATTTAATTCTGTAGTAACTAATGATTATTATAGAAATGATATGTCAAATATTATTTCATTATTACAAATAGATACTAATAGTATGAATTTCTCCACTAACAATATGGATAATATACTTATTATGAATTCAAGAGCAGAAGAACTAGAAAAAATAAAAGTATATTTAGATGAATTAAAAGCAAATATATCTTCCAAAAACAATTCTCTAGAACAAATACCTTCCATATTACCTATAGATTCAAGATATGCAGTTATATCAAGACCGTATCAAGAAGGTTCTATTATATCAAAGGGAATAGGTTTTGAAACTATAGCAGGAACTCTAATAAGAGCAACAGCTTCAGGTACAGTTAGTGATGTGTCTTACGATAAAGATACAGGATTTACTATTACTATTTATCATAGATTTGGTATTATTACAAAATACAGCGGACTTGCTACTTCTTTGGTATCTGAAAAAATGGATGTGCAAAAAGCGGAAATTTTGGGCAATGCCAAAACAGGAGTTTTTGAATATGAATTGAAAATAGCAACGGAATATGTTAATCCGCTGATATTTACAACTGTAGAATATGAATATAAATGATAATAAAAAATTGCAAAATGGTATAAAATATGCAGCACTTGGTGTTGAATTTGGAAGTATGGTACTTGGACTAACTTTTCTAGGACATTATGCTGATAAACATTTTGAAAGTAAGCCTTTATTTACAATAGTAGGTATCTTTATTGGTTTTGTTTTGGGAATTTATAGGCTTTATAAAATATCCAAAACATTTGATAAAAAATAAAAAATAAATTAAGGATTGAAAAATGAAACCTATAATTATGAGTTTATTAGACACTGATTTATACAAATTCACTATGCAACAATGTGCTTTAAGACAATTTTCTAATGTTTGGGTAAGATATGTTTTTAAAAGCAGAAATACTTTAGAATGGAATATGGAAATGCATAATGAATTTTTACAACAAATAAAATATTTCTGCGATTTAAGATTTCAAAAAGATGAACTTGAATATTTATCTTCTTTAAGATTTATAAAAAAAGATTATATAGAATTTTTAAAATTATACAGACCGCTTGAAGAACATATAAAAGCATTATTGGAAAATAATAAATTAACAGTTGAAATAGAAGGTCCTTGGTATCAAACTATACTTTGGGAAATACCAATACTTGCTATGATTAGCGAGATTTACTATACATACACAGTTTGTAAAGAGGATAATGGAAAAGAAGCATATGCTCAGGCTGAAATCAATTTAATAAAAAAACTAGATAATAAATTAATGCCTATGCATAAAGAGGATAATGGATTTAAAATTTCCGAGTTCGGTACTAGAAGGAGATTTTCTTTTGAATGGCAGAATAAAGTTATTGATATATTAAAAAATAAATTAACATCTTCTTGTTTGGTTGGAACAAGTAATGTTTATTTTGCAAAAAAATATGATTTACTTGCAGTAGGTACAAATGCACATGAATATTATCAGATTGGACAGGCACTTGATAAAGTAAGGCTTGCAGAAAGTCAAAAATTTATGCTTCAGTCTTGGGTTAATGAATATAGAGGCGATTTGGGAATAGCATTATCTGATACATTAGGTACTGATAAATTTTTAAAAGATTTCGATTTATACTTTGCTAAACTTTATGATGGAATAAGACATGATTCAGGAGATCCTTTCGATTGGGGATATAAGGTTATAGAGCATTATAAAAAACTAAGAATAGATCCAAAAACAAAAACATTACTTTTCAGTGATAATCTTAATTTTGATAAATCTTACAATATATATAAAGAATTCAAAAATGAAACTAATGTAGCATTCGGTATAGGAACTTATATAACAAATGATTTTGCTCCTGCAGCTAAACCTTTAAATATAGTTATGAAACTTCAAAATGTAAATGGAAAACCTGTGGCTAAATTATCCGATGATGTAGGAAAAACCATTTGCGAAGATGAAACATTTTTAAATTATTTAAAAATAGTGGCAAAAGAATAATGTTTTCATAATTATAAATTAATAAAAATTATTTAGATAATTCTTCTATTTTGTCTTTTGCATTTTCATTATATTCATCTATTTCTAATAATTTTTTATATGAATTAATAGCATTCATTTTATCACCAATCTTCAAATATAAATTTGCCTGCTTTTCTAAATGATATATATCAGAATTTTTATCATACATCTCTATAGCTTTTTTATACGCCTCATTTCTATTATCTATATCTCCCAATTTCTCATATAAATCCCCAATACTCTCAAATATATAATCATCATCATTATTATTATACACATCTATGGCTTTTTTATATGACTCGTTTCTATTATTCATATCCCCCAATTTTTCATATAAACTTCCAAGCTTCTCAAAGATATAAGCATCATAATTGCAAACTTCTATAGATTTTTTACATATAGATAAAGCATTATCATAATCTTTAATATCTTCATATACATTTGCAAGAGATAAATAATAATCAATATCATTAGGATTTCTTTCTATAGCTTTATTATATAACTCTATAGCATTGTGATATTCTTTAATATTTTTATATAATTCAGATAAATAATAATAATACTCATTGTTATTGGGATATTTATCTATTATTTGATTATAAGCATTAATTAACTCTTTATATTCATTTGTAGAAGAATCATCATCATAAAATTTTGTAATATAGCTCCATATAGAAGGATTAATCTCTATATACTTTTTATACATATCTAAAACTTCATCTATTTTATTCAATCTCATATAAACTTTTGCAAGTGAGTCTATAGCAGTAGATGAATATATATTCAATTCACTATGATCATTTATTTCCAATAATTTTTTATATATCTCCATAGATTTTTCATACTGTTCACTTTTATCATAGGATAATGCCAAATAATGCATAATCTCATCATCATTATCATTTTGATATTTTTCTAAAGATTGTTCAAAAGCTTTGATAGCAGATTCAAAATCATCTAATTTTAAATATGCCTTACCCAAAGTAAATAAATAGCATTTAATATTATTATTTACTTCATTTGTAGTATTTAATTCACAAGCTCTTTTATAAGCATTCAAAGCATCATTACAACTTCCTATATCATCATAAATATTACCAAGTAAATACCAATATTCTGAATCTTTATCATTCAATTCTATTGCATTTTTTATGTTTTTCAAAGCATCATTTATAATATCATAAGAGTAATATATAGAAGCCAATAAATATAAAGCTCTGTCATTTTTACTATCTATTTCTATTAGACTTTTTAATGCCGATACAGCATTTTTTAAATCAAAATTCAAAAAATATGCCTTTGCTATAAGAAATAATTTTTTAGTATTTTTAGAATCTTCTTTTAAATCTTCTTGCAAAAAATTTATAATATTAAAATATTCTTCATTATGTATAAATAATTCTTCATCATTGAAAGTATCATTATCAGAATTAAAATCAATATAAAATTCATTGTTATTTAATATTTCTTCTATTTTTTCTATAGTATACTTTTTTTTACCATACAAACTCATTTTATCCCCCTTTTGGAGCCATATCAAAATAAATAATAAATCCTTAATATTTAAACTCAATCTAACTTAATTAAAGTATAATATATTTTTATGTTTATTTCAATTAAAAATAATATTTTTATATAATTTATATTTTATTATGATGATTTTCATGAAACATTATAAAAAAATATTAAGCAAATTTTAATTATACCGAAAATAGCTATAAGAAATATTAAATTTTGGAGGAATACGCCTTATGATGCGTTCATTATTTGCCGGCGTGTCTGGTTTGCAAAATCATCAAACTCGAATGGATGTAGTTGGAAATAACATAGCTAATGTTAATACTTACGGATTTAAAAGAGGAAGAGTTACTTTTAAGGATATGATAAGCCAATCTTTAAGCGGAGCAGCTAAGCCGCAGGAAGATAGAGGCGGTATCAATCCTCAGCAAGTAGGTTTAGGTATGATGGTTGCAACTATAGACACTATACATACTCAAGGTGCTTTACAAGTTACAGGTGTAAACACTGATTTAGCTATTCAAGGAGAAGGTTTCTTTATAGAAAAAAGAGGCAATAATTCTTATTATACAAGAAATGGTGCTTTTTCTTTAGATAAAGACGGTTATTTAGTAAATCCTTCTAATGGTTTTAAAGTACAAGGTTGGAATGCTGTTCTTAATCCAGAAACTGGAGAAATGGATTTGAATACTGCAGCTGGAGTAGAAGATGTAATTATTCCAGTAGGTGCGAAAGATCCTGCAAGAGCTACAGCTAATACTAAATATTTCTGTAACCTAGAAAAAGGCGGAGAAACACATCAGTCAGATTTAACTGTATATGACTCTACAGGAATACCTCGTCAATTAAGAGCTACTTTCACTAAAACTGATGTTAATAGATGGGATATGGTAATAGATGTACCTGATGCAACAGAGGGCAGTGTAAGCGTATCAGCAGGAGATCCAGTAGAAGGCGGTGGAAATAATACTTTCCAATTAGTATTCAATGATGCTGGTTCTTTGATTTCTGTAAGCGATGGTACTAATACTCAAACTGAAGGTGTATTAATGCCTAATGTATCTTTCACCTATCAGGGAACAGAGGGAGAAGTAAATCAAACTATTAATCTTACTTTGGGAGAAGTTGGTTTATTTAACGGTATTACTCAATTTGAATCCCCATCAACTACTAAAGCTATAGAACAAGATGGTTATACTATGGGTATGCTTGAAGGATTCAGCTTTGATGACAGTGGTCAGATAACTGGTGTATTTACTAATGGAAACAGAAAAACATTAGGACAGGTTGCATTAGCTAAATTCAATAATGCAGGCGGTTTAGAGAAAGCTGGAGATACTTTATTTGTGCAGAGCAATAACTCTGGTGCTGCAAATATAGGTGTTGCTGCTGCAGAAGGAAGAGGTTCTATTAAAGCAGGTACTTTGGAAATGTCTAATGTTGATTTAAGCGAACAGTTTACTGACATGATAGTAACTCAAAGAGGTTTCCAGTCTAATGCTAGAACTATAACTACAGCAGATCAAATGCTTCAAGAAGTTATAGGACTTAAAAGATAAATAATAATATAGACTTTTTATAATTTTATAGTATAATAGAGTTAGGAGTTTCTGGTATGATACATATAACAAGATTTGACGGAAGTATATTATATGTAAATCCGCATCAAATAGAGTTTATGGAGGAAACTCCTGATTTAGTAATAACAATGCTGTCTGGAAGAAAGGTAGTAACTAAAGATAGTTTTGATACAGTTTTAAATAGAATAATAGAATACAGAACTAGAATAGTTAATGAAGATAATATAAAAAAGCCGTCTTTTTACGGCAGTGAAGAATAGAAAATATTATAATTAATTTTGTAAGAAAAATTTTAGTTAGAGAGTAAAATATGGATATTTTTGTACCATTAGGTGTTGTATTAGTTATAGGTATTAATTTATTTGCCATCATCGGAGGAGGCGGTAATATATCTCATATGGTGGATTTTGCATCTGCGGTTGTAACAGGATTGGGAGGAACAACTTCACTTTTAGTTGCTAACGATTTAGGTACTATATTGGGTGTTCCTAAAGCTATAAAAATGCTTTTAAAGAAGCCTGATTATGATGAATCTCAGATAATTATAACACTTTTAAGTTTTTCAGAGAAAGCTAGAAGAGAAGGTTTGTTGGTACTTGAAGATGACATACAAGAGATTTCAGATCCCTTACTAAAAAAAGGTATGCAGCTTGTAGTAGACGGAACAGACCCTGAACTTGTAAAAAATATATTAAATACAGAAATAGATAACGTAGAGGCAAGACACGATACAGTAAGAAAAGTATTTGAAGATGCTGCTTCTTTATATCCTGCTTGGGGTATGATCGGTACATTAATCGGACTTGTAATCATGCTTAGAAGTTTGGGTGGCGGCGGCGGTGTTGAAGCAATCGGTTCTGGTATGGCGGTAGCACTTATTACTACATACTATGGTTCGGTTATAGCTAACGGTTTTGCTTTGCCTATAGCAGGTAGACTTGCAGCTAGACATGCTTCAGAAGCTATAGTTCAAAATATTTTGCTTGAAGGGATATTATCGATACAGGCTGGAGATAACCCTAGAATAGTAAAAGATAAATTAATATCTTTCTTACCTCCTGATCAGCGTCAGAAAGTTAATGAGCAGGTTGGAGATAGATAAGAAATTTATTAGAGGTAAACAATGGCTACTATTAAATTTGGTAAAAAAGCTAAAAAAGTCGGAGATAAGGCTCAGGTACCTGGACCTTCTGCTCCTTTATGGCTTCAAACTTACGGAGACTTTGTAACTTTAGTATTAACATTCTTCGTATTGCTTCTTTCTACAATGTCATCATCAATAAGCGATTCTTCTATACAGCTTATTGCAACAGCATTTCAGGGATCATTCGGAGTTATGCAGGGAGGTACTACTTTATCACAAAGTAAACTTATTTACGGCGGTGCTAATGTTGATACTCTGCCTTCAACTGATAGAGGATATTCTGTGGGAAGAAGTATTGATAAAGCAGTTTCTGTTTTAGAGGCAGAAATTAAAAGTAAGAAAGTTAGAGTTGAAGAGAATGAAAGAGGTTTTATCATAAGTTTAGGAGCAGACCAGTATTTTGAATCTGCTTCTACAAATTTGATTGATAATAAAAATAATGTTGAAACATTTATTAAATTAGCATCTGTACTTAGTGGTGTGCCTAATGATATAAGAATAGAAGGTCATACTGATTCAGGTTCTATCATTCAAGGAAGTATCACAGAAGAAAAATTCAGTAATAACTGGGGACTTTCTTCTGCAAGAGCTATGGTAATATTAGAAAAAATATTTGAAAATGATCAGGCAGGAAAATTGGATAGAAACAAATATTCTATTTCTGGATATGCTGATACAAGACCTGTGGCATCTAATGATTTACCTGATGGAAGAGCGTTGAACAGAAGGGTTGATATTGTTATAGTAAGAAATGATGTTACATATTATAATCAAAGATAAATAAAAAAGTACAAAAATAAAATGCTCTTAGCTGATAAATGGAAAGACTATAAAATTATAGATTGTGGAGAAGGTGAAAAACTTGAGAATATAGGTGGATTTTTAGTATCGCGTCCTGATTCTCAAGTTATATGGCCTAAAAAATTAAATAAATGGAATAATTTGGATGCTGTATATCATCGCTCGGATAAAGGCGGAGGTTATTGGCAGTACTTCAATAAGCCTAAAGATAACTTCATTATAAAATATCAAGATTTATCATTTCAAATAGAATTCACAAATTTTAAACATATAGGGCTTTTCCCTGAACAGGCTGTTAATTGGCAGTTTATAATCGATAAAATAAAAGAAAAAAAAGTTTCATCTCATCAAAATAAAGAAATTAAAGCATTAAATTTATTTGCATACACAGGCGGTGCAACTGTAGCATGTGCTTATGCTGATTGCGATGAAATTGTACATGTGGATGCTTCCAAAAAAATAGTGGGGCATGCTAAAAAGAATATAGAAATTAATAATCTTCAAAATAAAAAGGTGAGATTTATAATAGAAGATGTTATTAAATTCGTTTTAAGAGAAGTAAGAAGAGAAAGAAAATATGATGTTATAATAATGGATCCACCTGTATATGGAAGAGGACCTAATGGAGAGCTTTGGCAGATAGAAACTAGTTTAACAAAACTTGTAAAGGAATGCATCAATCTATTATCAGACTCCCCTATTCTATTTTTAATCAATTGTTACACAGCTAATTTTTCTCATATATCATTAAAAAATATACTATCATCTTCAATAAATCATAAAGGAATTTTTGAAAGCGGAGAAATAGGAATACCTATAGAAAATTCTAATATAATTCTTCCATGCGGAATATATTCAAGATTTTATTGTTAGCAACACATAAAAAAAGGTGCTAATCTCTTAGCCCCTTTAATTTCTCATTCAAATAGAATTTTTTTATTAATAGCTTATAGTACCGCCTCTTTCATGTACTTCCAAAAATCTCAATAATTCAGCTTTAACCTCTTCAGCAGTATCAAGAGATAATACCCTTTTAGCAAGTCTTTGACATTCAGACTTATCTAAAGATATAATCATCTTTTTAACTTCAGGTATTGATATCGCAGACATAGAAAATACATCAAGTCCAAGTCCAAATAATAAAGGTACAGCAAGTAAATCTCCAGCAAGCTCTCCGCACATAGATATTATAATACCTCTTGCATGAGCACCTTCTATAGCCATTTTTATAGCAATAAGTACTGAAGGATTATAAGGATCGCAAATATCCGCTATTTTTTCATTTCCTCTATCTGAAGCCAAAGTATATTGAGTTAAGTCATTAGTACCTATAGAAAAGAAATCAGATTCTCTAGCAAAAGACTCAGATCTAAACACTACAGAAGGAGTTTCTATCATCATACCCAATTCCAAAGCCTCATTAAAAGCAATGTTCTCTCTCATAAGCTCTAATTTACATTCATTAAATATAGATTTTGCCTTTCTCAATTCTTCAAGAGAAACTATCATAGGAAGCATAACTTTTATTTTACCAAAAGCAGATGCTCTAAGTAAAGCTTTAAATTGAGTTTTAATGATTGCAGTTTTATCCAAACATATTCTTAAAGCTCTCCATCCAAGTGCAGGATTTTCTTCTTTAGGCATTTCTAAATAAGGAAGATATTTATCTCCTCCTATATCCATAGTTCTTATAGTAACAGTATGTCCACTCATAGCAACAGCTACTTCTTTATAAGCTTTAAATTGCTCTTCTTCTGTAGGAAAATCAGTATTCTCCATAAAAAGAAATTCTGTTCTATAAAGCCCTATACCATCGGCTCCATTCTTTAATGCCCCTCCTAAATCACTAGGCGAACCTATATTAGCATATACTCTAATTTTTGTTCCGTCTTTTGATATAGCATCTTTATGAGCATATTCTCTTAGTAAAGCCTTTTTCTTATCAAATTCATCTTTAAGTTTCAAACATTCTTCAGTAGATTCTTTTGACGGATTTATTATAACAGAACCTGTATTACCATTAACTATTATAACCTGTTCATTTTTCAAATCTTTTAAAATTTCACCAATACCAACAACGGCAGGCAATTCTAAAGATCTAGCCATAATAGATGTATGAGAAGTTCTTCCGCCAATTTCTGTAATAAATGCAACTGTATTGTCCAAATCTAAATTAGCAGTATCCGAAGGAGTTAAATCTCTAGCAACTACTATAGAATCTTTAGGAAGATTGGAAATATCAACTATTTCTTCTCCTTGAATATTTCTTATCCATCTATCAGAAATATCTACTAAATCTCTAGCCCTCTCTCTTAAATATTCATCTTCTACTTCACTTAAAATTTTAGTATAAACTTCTATACCTTGAGATAAAGCATATTCAGCACAAACTTTATCATCGGCTATAATATTATTAACTTCTTCAAGTAAATCTTCATCTTCAAGTAAAGTAATATGAGCATCAAATATAGCAGCTTTTTCCTCTGAAACTTTTTTAGCTGTAGTTTCTCTTATTTTAATGAGCTGATCTTTAGTCTGATTTCTAGCATCCAATAATTTAGCCTGCTCTAATGCCACTTCCTTACAAGGATATTTTGTAATTGATAGCTCTTTTTTTAATAGCAGATAAACTTTACCTATAGCTATACCGGGAGAAACCCCTATTCCTGTAATTCTTTTTTCCATATTATAAATTCCAAAAAATAAATTATTAGTCTTTTAAATTAGCTATAAATTCTTCTATTTTCTTTAAATTTTCCTCTTCGTTATCGCCATCGCAATAAACTGTTAAAACAGAGCCTTTCTTCACACCCAAAGATAAAACTTTTAAAAGAGATGAAGCATTAACTCTCTTACCACCTTCATTTTCTACTTCTACTTTACAGCCTGTTAATGATTTTATGAATGTTACAAACTCATTACCAGGTCTAGCATGAAGTCCTGTATCATTTTGTATAGTAACTTTACCTATTGTCATTGGTAAATCCTCCCTTCTTCTCTTATATATAATTTAAAGTATATCAGTTTTTTATCATTTGTCAAATTGTATACATTAAAATTATACTTTTTAGTACAATAAAACATACTTTTAGTATAAAAAATTTATAATATTATTTTAATATATAGTTATTTTTTATATATCATATTGAAATAAATACCCTGCAAAACTAAAAAAGGATAAACTTTACATTTTAATAATCTTAAATTAGATATTCCGCCTGTCAAAAATATTTTGGATCTTATATTGTATTTACTTTTTATATACTTTTTAGTTTCCATAACGGCATAATTAACTGTTCCTATGGTATTGTATATAGCTCCAGACATAATGGCGTCTTTAATATTATTATTAACAGGGTTTGGAATAGATTCTATAGGTCCTATCTCATAATATGGCAAAGATGTTATATTCGATAATGCCTGATAACTAGTTTTTGTTCCTGAAATTATCATACCACCTAAAAAAGTGAAATCAGATAGCATAATACTAATAGTAGTAGCAGTACCCATATCTATTACTATAGAAGCATATTTATCTTTATCATTATATCCCTCAAGCATTATAGAAGCATAAGTAGATAAAATTCTATCTATTCCTACAGCATCTTTTGGTTCGTATAGATTATCTTTTAATTTTATATCATTATGTACAACTCTATAAGGTTTTATTGCAAAACAATCATCTACACTTCCTTCAAATAAATCATTAACTTTTAAAGATACACTACTATAAAATACCCCTTCTATATCATTATAATCATTCTTTATATCATTAAGTGCATTAACCAAATCCAAAGCATTACTGTGTTCTATAGCCTTATAATATATAGGCATATTAGCTTTTTCAAATATAGCTAATTTAACCCTCGTATTACCTATATCAGCAAGCAAGTACATTTTTAAGCCCCATTTTTTATATTATTACTATCTAAAAAACTTTTAGTTTTCTCTATTAAAAATTCTCTGTTATTCAAATCTGGTTCATCTAATATTAAATCAAGTAAATAGTTTAATATCTTACCTATTAAAGGACTAGGCTTTAAATTAAATTCATTAATCAAATCGTTTCCGTCTATCTTTAAATCTTTAACAGTAATAGCATTTTCTTCTTCTATTATCTTATCTATTCTTGATAATAATTTTGGTATAGCCTTACTCTCTTTATCCTTCCTATGTCCGCTTCCAAGTCTATCAGCTTCTCTAAGTTTTAAAAGCGGTTTGATATTCTCAACTCCAATGGCACGCATAAATCTTCTAACTGCCCCATCAGTCCATTCGTCCTGATAATAAAACATATGCTGTCTAACTAATAATGTTACAAAATCTATTTCAGAATTAGAATATTTTAATCTTTTCATGATTTTTTTAGCTACATTAGAACCCACAACCTCATGATTATAATAAACAGGATCATCTTGTTTTGATACTTTTTTTTGCACCATAGGTTTTGCTATATCATGAAATAATGCTGCAAGTCTTACCAATAAAGTTAATTCTTCTGTTTCCAAAGGCTCAACTTCCTGTACCGTATGAAGTATATGATAATAAACATCATATTTATGAAATTTATTTTGAGTTACTCCAAAGCCCTGCATAAGTTCAGGCAATATAAGAGAAAGTACTCCTGTTTTTCTTAAAAGCTCTAAACCTCTGAATGGATTTTTAGATAATAATATCCCATTAAACTCTTCTCTTATTCTCTCAGCGGCAATTGAAGCTAGCATTCCTGTAGAATGTGTTATAGCCTCGAAAGTTTCTTTTTCTATATCGAAATTCAATTTAGTAGAAAATCTTATAGCCCTCATTATTCTAAGACCGTCTTCTCTAAATCTCTCATAAGGATTGCCTACAGATTTTACTATCTTTCTTTTGATATCCTTCATGCCGTCAAACATATCTATTAAAGTGCCGTCCAAAACATTATATGCCATAGCATTTATTGTTAAATCTCTTCTAGGCAAATCTTCTTCTATATTGGAAGCATATTCCACATTATCAGGATGTCTACCGTCGGTATAATTTCCATCACTTCTAAAAGTTGTTATCTCTACATGCATATCATCTATAATAACAAGTATAGTTCCATGTTTTATTCCAGTAGGTATAGTATATTTAAATATTCTCTGAACATCTTCAGGTCTGGCATCTGTAGTAATATCATATTCATGAGGAGTAATACCCATTATAGAATCCCTAACGGCTCCTCCTACCAAAAAACATTGGAAACCTTCTACATTTAATATTCTAGCTATCTCTTTTATCTGATGCGGTATATCTGTAAATATTTTCTTCACTTAATATCCTATCGTCTTTATATACTATATATAGTATATACAATTTTAGATTAATTACAAATTTTTAATTGCACTTATATAAATATAAAAATGAGATATTCATAAAAATATATCCCAAATTCATTTTTTAACAAATGAGATTTACTATTATATATTAAAATAATAAAATTTATATATCATTTACCAGTAACATTTATAGTATCATAATTTGCAAGTTCATTCTTACTTTCCAAATCTTTTTTATCATAATCTTTAAGAGGAATTCTATTTCTTATAGCAGCATAAACAGTAGGTACTATAACAAGAGTAAATGCAGTTGAAACTAAAAGTCCCCCAAGTATAGCAATAGATAAAGGCTGATACATTTCATTACCGCTTCCTCCTGATAATGCCATAGGTAAAAGTCCAAGTATAGTAGTAAATGTTGTCATAAGTACAGGTCTTAATCTTCTAGGACCTGATTCCAAAGCAGCCGTATCTCCATTTATACGCTTTTCATACATAAGTTGATTCATATAATCTATAAGTACAATACCATTATTAACAACTATACCTATTAAAACTATAAAACCTATACCACTGTATACACTTAAAGTATGTCTTCCTATAAACAAGGCTATCAAAGAACCAGTAAATCCAAATGGTATTGCCAATGCTATAACAAACGGTGCTATAAAAGATTCAAACTGACTAGCCATTATAGCATAAACCAAAACCAATGCTAATATTAAGGCTTGAAAAAGCTGTATAAAAGCTTCTTTCATGTCCTCAAAATCTCCTGTATAATTTATATTAAAACCTGATGGAATGAATACTTCATTTTTAATTTTCTCCTGAACATCATACATTATTGTGCTTAACGCTCTATTATAAGCTGATGCTCTTATAGTAGTTACTCTAGTGCTGTCTTTCCTTTCAACTTCGGTAGGACCGTAACTTTTTTCTACTGATGCTATTGATGATATAGGCACTATTGCACTTGAAGTAGGTATCATAATTCTTGATATATCATCTATATTCAATCTGTCAATTTCCCCCAATTGAACATTAACATCTATATCTGTAACATCAGAATTCGCTGGCGTCATTGTAGTGGCTGTAGTTCCTGCAAAACTTGTTTTTATAATATTCGCTATTGTATTTACATTAACTCCCATCTTTGCTGCTATTTCTCTATTGACATATATTTTTAATTCTGGATTTGAATCATCTATTGTAAGTCTAGGCTCTCTTATGCCTTCAACATCTGATATAGATTTTATTATATTATTAGCTATTTCTACAGCTTTATTTAAATCATCTCCAACTAATTCTATTTCTATTTCCTGCCCTCCCATGCTTCCATTTTTGCCGCTGCTTCCTATAGCTGATGTAGTTATAGCCGACATATTAATTTGTGCTGGATATGAAATTAAAGCATTTCTAGTAATTTCTATATACTCATCAACTGATTTTTTTCTGCCTTCACTTTTTTCTCTTAATTGTATTCTTAACTCGGCAATATTTTCTTCAGAACCTGATTTTATTCTTGACTGCATTCTATCAAAATCTTCGCCTATAATATCTTGTATATCTTTTTCCATTCTTGTAACAAAACCTTCTGTCTGCTCCGATTTTGTTCCTACTGGAAGTTTAACATCTATTTTGAACTGACCTTCATCTGATGTAGGAAAACCCTCTTTACCTATGAATGTAATACCCAAAGCTATTATTATAAATATAGCTGATATTGATATAGATAAAACTTTCTTTTTATTTTTTATAGAATAATTAAGTATGCAAAAATAAAAATTGTTAATTTTATTATGAATATTGTTATTAACAAAATTTTCTATTGGTATCAATAATTTCATTTTTTTATTTGTTACAAGTCTTGCTCCAAGCATAGGTACTATTGTAAGGGCAACAAATAAAGAACCTATCATAGAAACTGTAACTGTAATACATAAATCTCTAAATAATTGACCTGTTTGACCTTCTACAAAAAGAAAAGGTAAAAACACAGCTATAGTTGTAAGAGTTGAAGCTGATATTGCTAATGCCACTGATGAAGTACCGTTTATAGCAGAAGAATATTTTCCGTATCCATTATTTCTATAATAAAATATATTTTCAAGTACAACAATGGAATTATCAACCATCATACCAATACCCAAAACTAATCCTGATAATGAAATAATATTCAAAGTAATGCCTGTAAAATACATCAAAGTAAAAGTAATAATAATAGATATAGGTATTGAAACTGCTATTATAGAAACTGTTTTAATATTCCATAAATAAAGCATTAATATTATGATAGCAAATAATCCGCCTTGCCAAGCCGTATCAAGTACAGCTTTTATGGATTCATTAATATTATCAGCATTATTAAATAGTATTTCATATTCTACACCTTCAGGAAGATTGAGATTAGCCAATTGCTTTTGAACGGCTTTAGATACATTAACAGCATTACCTCCAGACTCTTTATTAACCGATATAGATACCGCAGACATTCCATTAATTTTTACTATCTCAGAATCATCGCTATAGCCTTGATATACTCTTCCTATATCCTTTAATTTTATAGGGGTATCATTTGTCTTTACCACCACTACAGTATTTTCTATATCTTCTGCCGTGGTGAACTCTCCCATAGTTCTAAGAGTATATTTATAAACTCCTTCATAAGTTTCCCCTCCTGAAAGATTCTGATTCTCTGAAGAAAGAAGTGAAACTATACTATTAATATCTATACCATAAGCATGAAGTCTATTCAAAAGTAAATCTACTTTCATTTCAGTTTTAAGTCCGCCTCTAATTTCCGCCCTAGCTACTCCAGAGGCTTGTTCTATTTTATTTAATATTTGATTATCTACTAATGTATATAATGCCCCTAAATTATCCGTACCGAAAAATGCTATTTCCATAATAGGAGTCATATCTGTAGAAAATTTCAATACTGTAGGATTTTGAGCATCATCAGGAAGAGAATTTTTTATAGTATCTATAGCCTCTCTTATATCAGCAGTTGCAGAAGATAAATCAGTTCCCCAATTAAATTCTATAAAAACACTTGATAATCCTTCTTCAGAAGTAGAAGTTATTGTATTGATTCCGCTTACAGTAGCAACCGCATTCTCTACAACCCTAGTTACCGATTTTTCAACCTCTTCAGGTCCTGCATTCTCATATTCAGTTCTAACTGTTATATAGGGAAGCTCCATATCAGGCAAAAAATCTACAGCTAATTTACTTAAACTCACAAATCCCAATATAAGAACGGCTATCATACACATAAAGACTGCTACTGGTCTTTTTACAACCAATTCTATAAAATTTCTCATTATTTATTTCACCTCTATACAATCTGCTCGTATACAAAATACAAATTCATTAATCTAGACGAATAAAATCAAAAAAGTTTTAAAAGATTCATAATATTAAAAATCAATTTGAGATATTTTTCAATATACTAATAATCATAGATATAGATAAAAACGCAGTAAAAATAATGAGTATAATATTGAGTGTATTAGATAAATCCCCATTAAATGTATTTATATATTTTATAATAACTAGAAAAATACCAACTATGCCACCAAACATACCATATAATTTTAACCTATTTAAATACTCTTTTGCAAATGAATTAAATACATCATGTATATTTTTGGGATTCATATTATCTATTTCTTCTTTTGTAATTGCAGAAAAATCTATAGCATCTATTATCAAATTAATATCATCTTTAGCACAATCTATAATTAAATTCAAAAAATAATATTTGGTTTTATCATCTATAATAAAAGGAAGATCATGTCTTAATTTTGATAATATCTTTTTTAATTCTGTGTATATAATTTCATTTATACTTTCATTGCATTCTAAAGCTTCTAATAGTTTATATATATTTCTAATTAAATTATCATTATCTATTATATTATCATTATTAACAGCATAAATTAAAAAATTATCTGCATGACATTTTGAATATTTTAAAACATCATTAAATATATCATCAAAATATTTTTCTATATTTACACAATCTTTTATTGATGAAGGATATAATTTTTTTTCTATATAATTTTTCATTTCAATGGATATATTCTCACTATTATTATAAATATTCATGAATATATCTCTTAAAAGTTTATATAAATCTTCATCAGTATTTTTTAAAAGTGCATCTGTATATTTCTCTATCAATTTATAATCAATACAATTAACAAATAAAATAAATATATTATCAAAAACTGTATATATTAAATTCTGATTATTATCTATAATATCATCTAAATATTTTCTTAAACTAGATTCTTCATATAGTTTGTCATTTCCAAATATATAAGAAATATCTTTAGATAAAATATTATTATCTAAAAAATTAAAACTTGTATCGATAATATTTACTTTTATATCATCAATAAATACAGGAAGTTTATTATTAATTAAATTCAATATTATTTTATCAGTTAAATCTCTAACAAAATCATTTTTTATTGGAATATTTTCTATAATCATTTCCCTTATTTCATATCTATTATTATTCAATGATTCATTCAATTTGTTTTTCATCATAGAAAAAATAAATTCATTATTAGACTTTATAAGATTTACAATTTCTCCATTAAACATTTCTTTTATTTTTTTACTGCTGTTTTTGGATATTTCATTATCTAATAAATCTATAATTATATTAAATATTCTATCTCTCACAGAATTGGAATTGAAAGCCTTTACAATATTAATAACAAAAACATCTCTAAATCTATTCAAATCTTTTAAGTTATCCCTTATCATATTTTGAGAGAACTCTTTTAAAGGAATAAAATTAATATTCTTTAAAATAGATTGAATTATCATTATAAAAATATTATCAGCATTACTATTTACATATAATATCAAAGTATCTTTTATTTTTTTATTGTTTTTAATAAATTTAAAATAATCTTTTTTTATAAAGAAATTAATAGCATCATCTTTGAAAGTATTAATATTATTAGATATTATATAGATTAAATTATTTTTTAAAGATGCGAATATATTTAATTTTATTATTTTATCATCTTCAAGCATATAATTAAAAAATGTTTTGTAATTATCCTTTATCAAATTATTCTCTATATTATCTTTATTATTTAATATCTCCAATACCCCCTCTTTTTCCATCAATCTGTCATTAACAAAATCAGACATAGAATTTGCAAATCTATTTTTCTCGCATGCCACAGCCCCCCAAAAAACTTTTTTCTTAATGCCGAATAAAGGTTCATAAGGCTTAAATATAGAATAAATGGCAATGACATTAGTTAATAAACCTATAAGTAAATATACCAAAGGTTCTATTATATAATTTAATGCCCCAAGAGAACTATTAAAAGAATTGATAGGAAAAAAATATGCAGTTAATAATCCGAATAAAGCTCCGAGTAAAGCACCTAATATATTTATAGGCTCCAATTCCTTTCCCATAAAATCATTAGCCATTTTAGCTATTTCATCTTTACTCAATTTACCCATATTATTTTTTATAGTCTTTATTACAAGAGAATCTATTATACCAGATATAAATGTTTTCTCCTTAACTATAAAATTAAATATAGAATCATATGAATTATTATCTATAAACTCATCTATTTGTTTTTCTTTTTTTATAATAAGCTCATTTATATTTAAATCGCTGTATTTATCTATATATTCTTCAAACAATGAAAATAATAATTCCACTATAGCATCAATATTATTTAATAAATCATATATAGTATAATCTTTGTGCTGACAGTAAATATTGTATATATAATTTTCTATATTCTCTCTATTACTTTCTATTATATTATTAATTAGAGTATTATTATTATTTGTAATCAAATATACTAAATCTATTTTTTTTATAAGCAAACTATTCAATTTATCTGAATTGCCTACTATATAATCTATAATCTCTTTTTCTAAAAAATTATATAAATTATGAATCATATTAGAGTCAACCAATACATTCACTTTCATATTTAATAAATTATTTACCCAAGAATCAGGAATCTCTTTTATATTAAAAATAATAATATCCCTTGTTATATTTTTTATATTATCTATATTTTCAATATTCTTTAATATGTATGATATTTTTGTAATCTCAAAATAATTCATTATATCATTAGTAATAATAGAAGCTAATTCATCAATATTATCTTTATATTTTTCTATATATTCAATAACTTTCTGAACAACTTTATATTTTGAAGCGATATCATTCAAAAATATACTTCTTATTCCTTTAATCATAATCTGCAAAAGAAATGCATCTATTTTATTGATTTCCTCATCAACAGCTTCTTCTATAATGGTATCTAATTTTGATTTATTTCCATTTATTATTGGTATTATTATATCTATAAATCTTGGCAGAATATCTGAAAGAATAGAATGTAATTTATATGATAAATTTGAATTTAATAATTCATATATAGTTTTATCAGTATTTTTGAATTTATTATAAAGATCATCTATAATTCCATTTATAATATTTTCAAACTCTTTATTTTCCAGAAATTTATTTATTATATCCTTTACTTCAGAAGGCTCATATACAGAAAAAAGTTCTTTTATACTGTAAGTTGATAATGAATTTAAAAAATCATAAAAACAATTTTCTATATTTGAATATTTTATTAATGATTTTATAAAAGCAATAGTTTCAGTATCATCTTTCTTATATGAAAATAATATTTTATTTATAATCTCTTTTAAAATATTATTATATTTTTCATTATTTTCAGTATAGGCATTATTAATTATAGTATTAACAGTATTATTATCATTTATATATTTAAAAAAGTTATTCATTATACTATTGATAATATGTCTTGCCTGATTATCATCTGCTATTTCATGCAATTTTATGTTTTTGGATAATTTTTCTAATAATATTGATATACTGTCTTTTGTATTTAATTTAGTCCAATCTAAAGCATTTTTTTTAGATTCATTGAAACTGTTTATATTTTTTATTTTTAAATAAGTTTTTGATATTAAATTAGACTTAATATTTTTAAAAAATTGTTTTATATTATTTTTGAATTTATCTTTTTTTATTTCGTTTAATATAGAATCATAATTAATGATTTTTTCAGCAACCATTTTACTTATTTCATCTATAAAATTCTCTCTTTTTCTAGCTATTATACCATTATTTGAAAATAACTTTTTTAAAGCTATAGTATTAGTATAATATCCAGATACAGCCCCAAGAAAAGCTCCGAATAATAATTGCAAAAATAAATCCATATCAATACAATTTGTTATCTCTCAAAAGATTCTAATTCCTTGCAAAAATCCACAAAATCTTCATAAACTGTCATAGACTGCAAAAATCTCAAATCAATCATATAACCAGAATCAATATGCTTAAAAAACTCAGCATCCCAAAGTTCAGTTTGAATAAATCCATTCTTATAATCATATTTATAAGTTTCAAAATTAAAAATGTAAGTTCTGAAATATTTAACTTTAGCAAAACATAATTTATGTATTCTAAATAATATCCCTATAGTATCATTTCTATTAAAAAACTTATCTGTAAATATTAATGTTTTATGAGAGTTCTCTTTCTCCTGATACCAAGAATCTCCCTCTTTTTTAAGATCATATTTTTTTATTATATTCTCTTTATCAGCAGTATACAAAGATGTGAAATCATAATCATATCTCACCTCTTTATGAATAAATTCAATTCCTTCGCATGCTATATAAAAATAATTTTTAGCATCATCGACCTTAATTTTTATTATAACAGAATATTTATTATCTATTATATTTTTATAGCCTTTATTAATATACTCAATATCATCATCTGTACATACATAAAATACATCATATTCATTAGGACAAGCATTAAAATATTTTGAGCATTGAATAAAATATGCATTCTTAAAAATAACTTCCAAAATATGACAGCAACTTAAATCATTACTTGCTATTATATGCAAATCATTACCGTATTCAGATATCTTAAAATCAAGCCACATATTATTTTTGATAGAATCATTGATATTTTTTATTTTTTCTTTGCAAATTAATAAATTCATCTCTTCTATATATGATTTAAACTCAGCTTCCATATATTTAAAATTTGTAAAAGCTACTTTATCATCATGCAAAAGTATTTTTATATATATAGCATCATTTTCTATAGTATAAAACAAATATTTCTTTTTATCATTAAAAAGTAAAAACCTATCTTCTGTCTGTTCAATATCAGCATTGATTTTTGATTTTATATATTTCATAAGAGCAAACATAGCATTAGAATCATTGCTCTTATTATCATATAAAAGCTTAATGATTTTTGCCTTTTCATCTAAAGAAAGTATTTTATACATTTTTTATACCTAAATATTTTAATTATCACATTATAATATAATTTTTTGTTTTTTAAAGCTAAAAGAAAAAATTATATAATTAAAAATAATAAACTTTTTGATAATGCCATTCGTATAAATAGTAAATAGATTAAAAAAGAGGTTTAATATAAAAAAAATGATAATAATTATATTATTTACTCTTAAATATATAATTTATATTCAAAATATTCCAAAAAAGCATTATTTGAATTAAATTATATAAACAGAATACTAAAAAAGTCGATGTTAATTTGGATAATATAAAAAGAATAAAATATTACATTATTTTTTAAAAAATAGGGAACTTTTTCTATGGTATTATCGTCTAATATAATGAAAGACAATAATTAATAATGTGTAGAAAAACATAAATATTGAGGGCTTATGAAAAAAATATTTTATACTATATCTATAATATTATTATTCTCTTTATCTCTTTTTGCCCAACATGGTCATGGACATCATGGAATGGGCAGAAGAGATAATGAATTCAATAGAAGATTGGGAGATGATTCTTTGAAATTCTTTAGAAAAGTTGGTATAACTCTCACAGAAGAGCAATCTGAAAATATTTATAATATATCTATCAAATTTGTAAAAGAAGTAGAGTCTGTCAGATTGGAAATAAAAAAGATAGAAAATGATATTAGATTAGAATTAATGAAAGATAATCCTGATAGAAATGCATTAAAAGAATTGATAAGCAAGAAAAAAGAACATGAAGCTTTAATAGATTATTCAAGAATAGTTAGAGATTTGGATATTATCAATGTACTGACCCCAGATCAGAAATTAAGATTGAATAGCTGTATGATGCAATGTAGAGATAGATAGATTAAGGAATAATATGAGCAGTATTATGGCTTATGAAGAGAATACAGATTCATTCAAAATAGGTAATGAAGAAGCTTACAAAGAGCTTATAGAAATGTATAAAAAGCCTTTATTTAATTTGGTTTACTCTATGATTTCTAATAGAGATGAGGCTGAAGAAATAGTTCAAGATGTTTTTGTTAGTTTTTATATAAAAAGAGAGAGCTTTGAAGGAAGGAGTAAGATATATACTTGGCTTTATAGAGTTTCTTTTAATAGAGCGGTAGATCATATAAGAAAAAAGGAAAGAGAAAAAAAATATAGATTAAAAGAATATAGAAATTCACAAATGCAAGAATCGGATAATGATAATAGTATACATAAAATAATACTAGCAGACGCCTTATCAAAATTGAAAGATGATTTTCGTATACCATTAATGATGGCTGAATATGAAAACTATTCTTATAGTGAAATATCTGAAAAACTAGATTTGCCTGTTAATACAGTTAGGACTAGAATATTCAGAGCAAGAAAAAAACTTCTACATATTATGAAAAAAATAGGGGTGAGCTTATGAAAAAAAATCATAAATATTATGAAATGCTTATCAGTAGATACAAAGATAATGATTTAGACAGCAATGAAATTTTTGAAATGGAAAAGCATTTAGCTTCTTGTAAATCATGCCAAAAATTTAAAAATGAAATTAATTCTATATCATCTATACTATTAGGTACATACAATATTAAAATTAATAAAAAAAGAGAGAATTTATTCAGCAATAAAAAAATCATAACTTCTATTAGTTCAATAGCAGCTGCTCTATTAATATTTGCTGTAGTATCTGTAATATATAATAATAAAAATGATAATATAGAATATAATACTCAGTTAATGCTTTCAGATATATCAGTTTCATCAATAATTGATTATGATGATGCCAAAGAGGAAGAATATGCTCCACTTTCAGATTATTTCAGTTATGATTTTGCTTATGATAATACAGAAGCAGAAAATAATGAAGATAAAAAATATACTGAAAATGAAATATCAATAATGTCTGCTTATATATATTATATGGGAAAATAATTTAACTTTCAGACAATTTTTTTACGGCAGATGGAAGTAATTTATGCTCTTCAACAAGCACCCTCTTTTGTAAAATTTCAGGAGTATCATCTTCTTTCACTTCTACCCTAGCCTGCATTATTATATCTCCACCGTCTATAGTATCCGTAACATAATGAACAGTGCATCCTGATTCTTTTTCTTTTCCAGCTATAACAGCTTCATGAACATGAATGCCATACATTCCCTTTCCGCCGTATTTAGGTAAAAGCGAAGGATGTATATTAATAATGTTTTTATCCCATTTCTTTATAAAATTAGTATCAACTATAGATAAAAATCCAGCCAATACTATTAAATCTATATTATGAAGTTCATTATCTATCTTTTTAAATAATTCTTCTCTATAAGTTTTTCTGTCTATCAAAAGAGCCTTTATTCCAGCATTTTCTGCAATACTCAAACCTCCGCATACCCTATCAGCTATAACTATATCTATATTATAATAATTCTTATCTTGATACTCTATTAAAGATTTTAAATTACTTCCGCCGCCAGAAATTAAAACAGCTATTCTAAACATATACCTCTCTCATCATCTTTATCATTTTTGGCAATATAACCAATCTCATATGCCTGTTCATCTTGAGATTTCAAATCATTAATAATACCATCTTTATCCTCTTTTGAAGCTATTATTACAAAACCAATACCCATATTAAAAGTATTATACATCTCTTCTTCTTTTATATTTCCAAGATATTGAATATAAGTAAATATATTAGGAGTAATAAAACTATCCTTTTTTATTACAGCTTTATATCCTTTGGCAATAGAACGAGGAACATTCTCTATTAATCCTCCTCCTGTAATATGAGACATACCTTTAATATTATATTTTTCTAATAAAGGCAAAACTTTCTTCACATATATTTTAGTAGGAGTTAAAAGAGTTTCCCCTATTTTTTTATTTTCATATACTGCATTATAATCTCTTACAAGTTTTCTTATTAATGAAAAGCCATTGCTATGAAATCCTGAAGAAGAAATACCTATAACAGCATCTCCTTCATTTACTTTAGATCCATCAATGATTTTATCCTTCTCTACAACCCCAACACAAAAACCAGCAATATCATAATCTCCGTCTTTATAAAAACCAGGCATCTCAGCTGTTTCCCCACCTATCAAAGCAGCTCCAGCCTCATAACATCCGTCAGCAATACCCTTTACTATCAAAGCAGCAGTTTCTCCATTTAATCTGCCACAGGCTAAATAATCTAAAAAGAAAATAGGCTTAGCACCATGACAAAGTACATCATTAACACACATAGCAACAGCATCTATTCCAACTGTATCATATTTCTTCATAGAAAATGCTATTTCTAATTTTGTGCCTACTCCGTCAGTGCCAGAAACCAATATAGGATTATTATACTTACCAAGTTCATACATAGCCCCAAAACTGCCTATATTATTAAGCACATTAGTATGCATAGTCTTGGCTACAACTTCCTTCATAAGAGAAACAGCCTTATAGCCTTCTTCTCTGCTGACACCACTGTCTTTATAAGAAATACTCATGAATAATTCCCCTATTTTTTATAATAAAATAGTAATTAAGTATATCAATATTTTTTATATTTACAAGAATTTTTTTTTATTTATATAATAAAATAATACCTAAAATAATAATATTATAGCAACTCTAGCTAAAGGTACAAATCTTAATACATAAGTAAAGGAATAAGCAAAATCAAGTAATGATATGACGCACATACCATTAGCCCAATATCTATTTTTAATCCCATCTACCAGATATATAAAAATTAGCTATAGCTGTTTTTTGATTTATATCAATAGGATAATCCCTTCCATCGATAGTAAATATAGTCATACCTATTTTGGGAAGAAGAAAAAAAACATTATCCTTATCTCAAATCCCACATCAATAGAAATATATATTGCTATAACATGAGCATTATTAAGTAGTTACTTCATATATTTTACATATAAACAAATTAAATATTTATGTTTTTTGTTTATTAACAGTATTTTATACAATAAAAAAAGAGTAATAAACTTCAAATAAAGTCCATTACTCTTATTCTATTAAATCAGAAATTATTATAAATCCTGAGCTATCTCTTCAATCTTGAATATCTCAAGAAGATCTCCTTTTTTAATATCATTAAAGTTTTCTATAGAAGCACCACATTCATAACCAGTAGCAACCTCTTTAACATCATCTTTAATTCTTCTTAAACTAGAGATTTTACTTGTATAAATGAGAACATTATCTCTCATAACTCTAACGCAGGCATTTCTTTCTATTTTACCGCTAGTAACATAACATCCTGCAATAGTACCAACTTTAGGTACATGGAATACATCTCTAACCTCAACAGTTCCTATATCAACTTCTTTTTTAAGTCTTTCAAGAGAACCTTTCATAGCATCTTGAATAGCCTCTATAGCTTCATAAATAATATCATATCTTTCTATAGGTATTCCAAGTTTCTCAGCCAATTCTCTAGCCTTTCCAGAAGGACGAACTCTATATGCAATGATAATAGCATTGGATGCATGAGCTAAGTTTACATCACTTTCAGTAACTGCTCCAGAAGCACTATATATAGAAACAAAACGTATTTTATCACTTTGTATTTTATTTAAAGCATCTCTCAAAGCCTCAGCACTTCCCTGAACATCTGCTTTAATTATTACTTTAAACTCTTTCATAGCATCAGAAGCTATTTTTTCATAAAGGTTTTCTAAAGTAACTTTAACATTAGCCTTTAAAACTTCCTGCTGTTTTAATTGTACCCTCTTATCAGCTATAGCCTTAGCCTCTCTTTCATCAAGCATAACATTGAATGATTCACCAGCCTCAGGAGTTTTCTCAAATCCTAAAACCTCAACAGGAGTAGAAGGCAATGCCTTTGTAACCCTCTGACCCAAATCATTAACCATAGCCCTTACCTTACCAACCGAAAGTCCACATACAAAATAATCGCCTATTTTTAAAGTACCATTTTGTACAAGAACAGTACCTACAGGACCTCTTCCCTGATCTAAAGAAGCTTCTAATACTATTCCTATAGCCTCTCTGTCTGGATTAGCCTTTAATTCCAACATTTCAGCCTGAAGTATAATAGCCTCTAGTAAATCATTAATACCTTCTTTAGTTAAAGCACTTACACCTATATACTGAGTATCTCCACCCCATTCTTCAGGAGTAAGTCCGTATTCTGATAAAGCTGCTTTTACCTTATCCATAGTAGCATTAGGTAAATCCATCTTATTAACAGCAACTATTATAGGTACTTCTGCCTCTTTAGCATGATTTAAAGCTTCAATAGTTTGAGGCATAACCCCATCATCTGAAGCAACTACAAGTATAACTATATCAGTACTCTTTGCACCTCTTGCTCTCATCATAGTAAATGCAGCATGCCCAGGAGTATCAATAAAAGCTATTTCTCCACTAGGAATTTTTACTTTATATGCACCAATATTTTGAGTAATACCGCCACTTTCTTTTGAAGTAATATTACTATGTCTTATAGCATCAAGAAGTGAAGTTTTACCATGGTCAACATGCCCCATGATAGTTACAACAGGTGGACGAGGTTTTAAATCTTCTTCTCTATCCTCTTTTATTTCAATAGTAGCCTCTTCTTGCAAAGATATAACATTAACTTTACATCCGAAATCATCAGCAATGATTGTAGCAGTATCAGAGTCTATTATATCATTAACTCTAGCCATAGTACCCATACCCATAAGTTTGGATATTATGTCAGATGCTCTTAAATTCATCTTTTTAGCCAAATCGCCTACTGTAATAGTTTCCATTATGCTGATTTCTTTTTCAACACTTACAAGTCTTTGTTCTTGCTGACGCTTTTTAGCCTGAAGTTTATTAAATATTTTATTTTCCTGTCTTTGTGCTGCCTCTACTTTAGAATCTTTTTGTGAAGATTTTTTATCGTATTCTTTTTCTTTCTTCTCGTAATCTCTTTTTTTATTATCTTTCTTATTATCTTTTTTGAAAGAAGAAACATCTTCTACTGGAGGTGCTGGAATTCGATTATTTTTATAAGACCTATTTTCCTTATGTTCTTTATTTTCCCTATTACCACCATGAGAATAATTTTTATTGTCTTTCCTATTATCTGAATCTTTTACAAAATTTTTATCTGCATTATTACTTATATTATCCTGTTTACGAGTATCAGACTTATCCGATTTATTATGTATTATTATCTTCTTTTTTACTATAACTTTTTTTACTTTTTTTACAGCTGCTGCAGCTTGATTATCATCATTATTATTGTTATTAGAAGAAGAATTATTTTTTTTGACAATAAATTTAGGCTTATTATCAGCGGCAGAGCTTTCTTGATTTAAATTTTTTTCATTATTCTCATTTTTTTGAGACATTATTTTCCTTTCCCATTTATATTAAATTTTAATTATTTGATCTTGGTAATAAACCATCATTAGTATTTTGCTGAGGTATAATTGTATTACTTGCACCCTGCTGAGGTAAACCAGTTGCATTAGTATTGCCTATTTGAGGAGGAAGTACACTTGATTCACCCAAAACAGTTGTATTTCTTTCTATTACTGCTTTATCTTTTAAATCCTGTATATCTCTTTGTACCAATTGTTCAGCATAAGCATTTTTATACAATTGAGCAACTATATGAGATGTTTCTGTATTATAAGCTGTTATTCCGTACATTTGAGCTAATTGAGGTTTAGCCTGTTCAAAGAATGCCTGAGCCTGTTCTGGTGTAGGATCAGGGATATTTTTAGAAGCATCTGCCAAAAGTTTTGTTACATAATATTGGAATTTAATATTTCTGATTGAAAGATTAATAAAATCTTTTGCCTCTTCTGTTTCAAAGAATTTTTCTGCTTCTGCTTTATTTATCAATAATATAGAATTTATTAACTGATCTGCATATAATTGTTTGGTATTAGCATCATTAACATAAAGAGCTACTTGATCCTCAGTAGCACCCTGAAGAATTAAAGAAGCCTGTAAATCTTTATTAAAATTAGTTTGATTAATGGCGAAATCATCTACTTTTAAAACCCATTCTCCTTCGCCGCCTTTCAAATAAGCTAAAGAATCTGAAGAAGCTTTTGATGATCCTCCGTTATTTTGAGAACAAGCTATTATAGAAAATGATGATATTATCAAAATTAGTTTCTTTAAGTTTTTCAAACTCATAAATACTCCTTAAAATAAAAAACAATTTAATAATAGTATAGTGTATCATATATAATTTTTTCTGCAAGTAGAAAACATATAAAATTTATATACATTAATATTTATAAAAGTAAAATATTATTTTTTTCCTGAATACATATTAATTACTAAATTAGGAAGTTCTTTTTCTAATATTCCATACCAAATAGATTTTTTTCTTTTTAGTGTTTTACTGCTCATAGCAATATTCATTAATTTATTATAAGTTTCATTAGCCTTTTGAACATTTTGAAATATTGGTATATGATTAGCAGGAAATATTTCAGATATATTAGCCTCTATATCTTTTTTAATAACAACATCATATATAGGTAAAACTTTTTCATATCCAGCACAAATACTCTCAGCATACTCTAGCACCATCTTATCAAAATCAGGTATAGTCTTTAATAATTTTATAATCAAAGAAAAAGTATCTATAGCCTCTTTATAATTTTCTTTAACAACATAAGCACCATTAGCATTATCACATAAATCACATATAGTTGTATTCGTATAGCTTGATATATATTCATTTACATGTTCATCTATTTGGAAAGCAGGCATTGATTTTGATACCTTTGATATTAAATCCAATATAGAAGTGAACATTCTTTGTTTCCATAAATTGCATTTAACACTTTTTACAAGCTCTTCCATCTCATTAAAAAAATGTTCTTTATATTTTTCTTCTTTATTAAAGATAGCCTCTACTATAGGTATTTCTGTACCTTTAAATGATATCATGCCATTATCATAAAAAGAGATAATATTCTTTTCAAATATTTCACTTTTTACTTTACTGTTCTCTTTCAAAAAGTTAAACTGCAAATTTTTAGTTACTATTACTTTATTTTCTTTAGGTGCTAAAGTATTTGCTCTAGCTTGCATTCTAGCGGCATTATTGATTAAAAATCCTGATAAATCTCCGTCCTCTGTTATTATCAATGAACTATTTGTATTACCGCCTGATATTCCCGCACTGATTTTAAAATCTGGCAAACCTGAAGTATCTACACTTGAATATTCATTTAATAATCTCTTCTTACTCAATACTCCAATTACAGCAATTGTAGCACTCAAAGCATCTGTAGCTGAAGGGCATACCATAATTATTTCATCGCCCTGCTTTCTATGTGATATAACATTATAAAATTTTGTAACTTCACTTACTTTATTTTGCATCAAATCATCTAAAGCATGCATCTTTGAAAGATTATTTTTATTCTCTTCGCAAAATTTAGTATAACCATGAATATCAAGCATTGCTATATAAATATCAGCTATTGAAAGGCTAAGTTTTAAATCCCCAGCAAAATTATATTTTTGATTCTCTGTAACGAAAAGACTCCATAATTTAGGATATGACTCTTTATCCAAATTATTAAAAAATCCCCAATTAATTTTTCTTATAAGATCAAATAAACCTTTTAATATTGCTTTATGGTCATGAACTTTTTCAAAATTGACATTCTTGGCATAAGTAAAAATCTCAGAAAAAGTTCTTATTTCTCCTGAAACTATCTTTTCACTTAAATGAGTATATAATTCATATTTAGAAGTGGATTGATTGTATTCTCCTATTTTATTCACTTTTTTCCTCTTACCTTATTTTATAGCAGACACATATTTATTACTTTAACTTATAAACAAAAAAAATCAATAGTGTATTATAATCATATTGAAAAAAATATAATCTATACTAAAATAAAACAAAATTATAAAAATAAATTAAATATTATAAAAATATATGAATGAAAAAAAAATTAATGAAAATTTTAATATAGCATTAGCTTTATACAGACCTGAAATACCAGCAAATACTGGAAATATTGGGAGATTATGTGTAGGGCTTAATATATCTTTGCATATAGTTTCTAAACCTTCTTTTATCATAAGTTCTAAAGAGGTTAAACGTGCGGGACTTGATTATTGGGAAAATTTAAATCTGATAAAACATGAAAATGAAAACACATTTTTAGAATACTGTCAAATTAACAATAAAAGAATAGTACCTATTACAAAATTTGGTAAAAATAGATATGATGAATTTCAATATTCAAATAATGATATACTTCTGCTTGGAAGAGAATCCACTGGACTAAGAGAATCTTTATGGGAAAATGATTTGGAAAATTCTATATACATACCTATGAGTGATAATGTACGTTCTATAAATGTATCGAATACTGCTGCAATAGTTGTATATGAAGCCTACAGACATATTTGTCTTATATAAAAACTATAATTACATATACCAGACCTTATTCTTTACCAAATTATTTTGCAATCTTTATTTTTACTTTATTTCTTTACTGAAAAATAAACAGTAATACCAGAACAAGTTTTCGATTAAATTGATTATCTATTCAACGCACGGTTAATAAAATTTTTTATATGGTTTAAATTATATTATTAATAGATTCATATTGAAAATTGAATTCTGCGTGCGGTAATGAGATTATAAACTTAAATAAAATTTGGGTGGGTTTTGCAATTACAAAATAAACTGCAAAAAATAAAATAATTATCAATATAAAAATAAACAATAAAATAAAAGGGTGGGAACAAGAATAAAGCAAAAAACGAAATTTTTATTAAATTCGTTTAATATTTTAATTATTATTCTTTATCAATTTATTTACATACCCCGCCCTTTAATATTTTCTGTCTATACGAAAATTCTAATTTTATTTATATTTAATACTAAATTAGTACAAGCATGCCCACCCAAGTTTTTTTAATTGCTATGAATTGCTATGCAGTTAAAGCATTGTTGCCCTTGGAATCTATAGCTACAATAAGAGGCATATCTTCCACATAAAGCTCTCTAATAGCTTCAGTACCCAAATCCTCAAAAGCCATTATCTTAGATTTCTTCACACAATGCGACATATAAGCAGCAGCTCCTCCAATGGCAGCAAAATAAATACCGCCGTATTTGATTATAGAATCTATTACCTCTTTACTTCTTTTTCCTTTACCTATCATAGATAAAAGTCCAAGCTCTAATAGTTTAGGAGAATAAGCATCCATTCTGTAACTTGTTGTAGGTCCGATACTTCCCATAACTTCATTAGGTTTATTTGGGGAAGGACCAGCATAAAAAATTGTTTGATTTTCTATATTAAAAGGCAGCTTTTCATTATTATTTATCATATCAATTAATCTTTTATGTGCTGCATCTCTTGCAGTATAGATAGTACCAGTTAAACTAACCATATCTCCAGCTTTTAAAACTGCTAATTTTTCTTTAGTTAAAGGAGTATTTAATTTTTTTATTTCCATAATTCAAACTCTATAATACAATTTCTTTATGTCTAGTCACATGACATCCTGTACAAACACATACAGGAAGTGCAGTGATATGAGTTGCAAACATATTTATATGAACCGCCAAAGCAGTTGTATTTCCTCCAAATCCAGAAGGTCCAATATTCATTTTGTTGATATTTTCTAAAAGCTCTTCCTCTAATTTTTGCAAACGAATATCATCATTTTTTGCCCCTATCTCTCTAAGTAAAGCCCTTTTAGCAATATCAGCACATTTCTCTATACTGCCTCCTAAACCTATGCCTATTATCATTGGAGGACAGGCATTTGATGCTGCCAATTGAATGGTTTCATATATAAATTCTTTTACCCCTTCTATTCCAGCAGAAGGGGGAAGCATCTTTATCCTGCTCATATTCTCACTTCCGAATCCTTTAGGTGCTGCTGTTATCTTTACTTTATCTCCATCTACTATATTGTAATGTATTATTGCAGGAGTATTATCATTTGTATTTTTTCTTTCTATAGGATCATTAAGTACAGATTTTCTTAAATATCCTTTAGTATATCCTAATGCTACCCCTTTATTAATAGCATCTGTTAAATTACCACCTGTGAAATGCACATCAGTTCCTATATCTACATATATAATTGCCATTCCAGTATCCTGACATATAGGTTTTAATTCTTTTGAAGCTATATCTGCATTCTCTATGAGTACATTCAAAATATTCTTTGCTATTTTATTTTGTTCTTTTTCAGCATTTTCTATTAGAGCCTTTTTAATATCTTCATTCAAATAAATATTCGCATCTATACATAACTGTGCTACAATTTCAGTTATAAGACTTACATCTATTTCACGCATAAATATCACCAAATAATTTTAATATTACACTTTAAATATAACCGTTAAAAGATAAAAGCCCACTAATATTTCTATTAATAGGCTTTAATATCTACATTTGTAATAAGTCGCTTAAATCAAATTATCCAATAATTCTCATTATAGATTGATTTTTCATATTAGCATTAGCCAACATAGCAGCACCAGTTTGTTGTAAGATTTGCTCACGAGTATAAGCAACCATAGCAGAAGCCATATCAGCATCGCGTATAACACTTTCAGAAGCGATAGTGTTTTCAGTAGCGATCATTAAGCTTTTTACCATAGATTCCATTCTGTTTTGAACAGCACCTAATTCAGCTCTTTGAGCTACTACCATTTGTAAACCTTCATCAATTCTTCCTAAAGCTTGGTTAGCTGTTTCAACAGAAGAAATAGAGATAGGAGCATCTCCACCAACTTGTAAGTTAGCAGCAGTCATAGAACCTATGTTTACAGCAACTCTTTGATCCATATTAGCACCGATATGGAAAGTCATAGGAGTTTGACCATCAGCAGCAAAACGTCCTGTTAACATGTTCATTTTGTTGAATTCAGCTTGAGAAGCAATTCTGTCAACTTCAGCTACTAATTGATTAACTTCTATTTGAATTAAAGCTCTGTCGCTATCAGAATAAATACCGTTAGCAGACTGTATAGCTAATTCTCTCATTCTTTGCATAATATTAGTAGTTTCATTTAAATAACCTTCAGTTGTTTGAATGAAAGAGATACCGCTTTGAGCATTTTTAGTAGCTTGCTGTAAACCGCGGAATTGAGAACGCATTTTTTCAGATACTGCTAAACCAGAAGCATCGTCTCCAGCTGTATTAATTCTTTGACCGCTAGAAAGCTGTGCTGTTGTTTTAGTCATTGAACTTCCTGTTAAGTTCAATTGTCTGTTTGCATTTAATGCAGAAATATTATTGTTGATAATCATAACTACCCTCCATGAATAGTGCTTAAAATATTTTGTAATTTTTCTTTTTCTAAAGCTTTTTTATATTATGTATTCTATATACTGTTTAGTCATCCCCTAAAAAACAGTAACATAATATTAACTTCATATATGGTATTATTATAATATCTTTTTAAAAAAAGTAAAGACTAAATTTTTATAAAAATATTCCGATAAGGTTATTTTCACTATATTTTATTGACTTTTTAATAATATAAAATTAAAATCAAACAACATAATACAAAAAATAGGTAAAAAATTAAAATAATATGAAATATATAACAATTATTTTTATAGTGATAATGATGCTTTTATATTCCTGTAATAATGCAAAAGCCAATACTGATATTAAAAATTCTAATGAAAAAAAAATCAATGAAAATTTCTATTTCAATGCTGATAATGCTTATAACTATATAAAAGCCCAAACTGATTTAGGACCTAGAAGTTATGGAAGCGAAGCTCATAAAAAAGTAAGAGAATTCTTCAAAAAAGAAATATCCAATATGGGATATGAGATTTATAGTCATAATTTTGAAGCTCCTTATATAAAAGAAAGAAAAGGAGAAAATATATATGCATTTCTAAAAGGCAAAACTGATAACTATATAATTATAACAAGCCATTTTGATAGCCGTTCTGTTGCTGAAAAAGATCCTGTAGCATTCAATCGCAATAAACCTATAAGCGGTGCTAATGACGGAGCAAGTAGTAGCGGAGTTTTACTTGAACTTATGAAGGCTTTGAAAAATTATAATGATTTACCTTATAGTGTATGTTTTGTATTATTTGATTTGGAAGATGATGGAAACTTATTCAATGTAGAAGGAAATTCGTTAATAGAAACTGATTGGATACAGGGAAGTATTGCATTTGTTAATGAAGTTATTATAAGAGATAAATTAATAGACAAACAAAAAATAAAATTTGGTATACTTCTAGATATGGTTGGAAGCAAAAGTGCAAAATTCAAATATGAAACTTTTGCCCATACTTATTATTCTCAAATATACGATAAAGTTTGGCAGTATGCTAACGATTTAGGATACAATGAATATTTTTATGATGATCATTACGGTACTATAATAGATGATCATACACCATTTCTAAATGAGAAAATACCTTTTATAGATATAATAGATATCGAATATCCTTTTCATCATACTTCACAGGATACAATAGACAAATTAGATAAAAAAACTTTAGAAGCTGTAGGAAAAACTGTCGAATATACAGTAAAGAATGCTGATAAAGTATATTAATTTCTTTCATAAACTGAAGTTGATGATTTAACAAAAATGTAAAATATTACAATTAAGTTTATAAAAATATATTATATAAAATTTATTTTACATTGAAACTATTAACTTTGTTATAAAACAATGTTATAATTTTACGAAAATTAAACAAAATAGGAGATTTTTTAATATGTTTGGATATTTTGAATATTATTTTGGATATATATGGATATTAATTCCCGGTATAATATTAGGTTTTTGGGCTCAGTTTAAAGTTAAAGGAACTTATGCTAAATATAGTCAAATGGAAAATAAAAGAGGGATTACAGGTGCTCAGACAGCAAGATACATATTAGAAGGATACGGTATAGATATTCCTGTAGAAAGAATAGGAGGAACATTAACAGACCATTATGATCCTTCTGCAAAAGTTTTAAGACTTTCCTCTGGAGTTTATGATGGTACTGATGTTGCTGCTTTAGGCGTTGCTGCTCATGAGGTAGGACATGCAATACAGCATGATAGAGGATATGCTCCGCTTTCTATTAGAAATGGATTCTATCCTTTATGTGCTATAGGAGATCAATTCGGACCTTATTTAGTATTGATAGGTTTAGTTATAGGAGGGGCTGGAAGTTTCTCATACTACATAATGATGGCAGGTATTGTACTTTTTGCTTTTGCGGTATTCTTCTCTTTAGTTACATTAC
>NZ_JARHYI010000106.1 GCF_029258575.1 Brachyspira sp.
TATGTATAATCATTTAGATAGTGTAGAGGAGTTTGAAGAGTTTAGTTAATATTTTTATGATTGGAATAGTGTAATGGCAGATGAATATTATAGCTTCCTTATGTGTAATTATGATGTATCAAAGTATCATGAAGGTTATTACAAACTTGAAATAGATGATCTTTTTATGTACACTGAATTTATCTCTTCAAAAGAAAAATGTTATTTTAACAAATTAAAAGAACAGCAAAAATGGTATATATTAAACTATAAGGAGAAAAAATGAAAAAATTATTTTTAATTATTAGTATTTTAGTAATGGTGGTGTCTTGTAGAGTTGAATCAAAAAATAGTACAGAGAGCTGGCAAGATAGAACAAGTTTCACTGTATGGGAAAATATAAAAGAAGGAAGTTTAATCTTTTTTATGAGTGACTCATATTTTGAAATATATTCCTCTAATTTTGACAGAGCTTTTGAAAGTGTAGAATCTTTTAAAACATATGCTTCGTATTTTTTGAAAGCACATTATCCTATATTAGTTAGTACAGATGATAATGGACATGTGCTACTTATTTATTTGAAAATTCTTATGAAGGGGATGTCCCTCAGATAGGAACATATTTTACAACATATGCAGGTATTCTAGAACAAGTTGGTTTAAAATCACTAAGGTATCCACGTATGCCTTATGAAGATGAAAGTACTGCTGAAACTTATATAAATTTACAGAAAATAGAAAATTTAATAGAAGCTACAAATCTAATATCTCATTTTACGTCAGATATATCCAATAATACTGAACTTATGGATCAAGTAAAGAAAACTATAAAAGCAATCAAATATGTAATGAGTTTAGAAGAATTTGATAAAGACGTGTTGTAATGATTTTAAAATTTATAAAAATAAAAAACCGTCAGCATTCTACCAAAGAATACCAACGGTGATTTTATACATAAGTAAATATTTTTTAAATATTTTAAGCTAGTGCTTTTTTAGCTACCTCAACTACAGCTTCAAATGCTTTGTAATCATCAATAGCCAAATTAGATAAAGCCTTTCTATCAATAATAACATTAGCTTTTTTAAGTCCGTTAATGAACTTACTGTAAGATATACCTAAAGGTCTGCATGCAGCATTGATTCTTAAAGTCCATAATCTTCTCATCATTCTTTTTTTCTGTCTTCTATCACGATAAGCATACTTTAAGCCTCTTATAACAGCTTCTTTAGCCTGTTTCATCTGCTTACTATGTGAACCATAGTAGCCTTTAGCCATCTTTAATATTTTTTTAACTTTTTTCTTTCTTACTACACCGCTAACTGCTCTCATTTTAGTCTCCTTTATTATCTGCCGTAAGGCATTAATCTAGGCATTTCAGCCATATTTGTATCATCAGCTATTCTAGCTTTGCGATACTTTCTTTTAGTATCTGGTCTTTTATTTAAAAATTTGTGGCTGCCAAATGCATGAGCAAATTTAACTTTACCAGTTTTAGAAAATCTAAAACGTTTCTTTGCACCGCTTTTTGTTTTTAATTTTTGTTTCATAAACTAATATCCTTTTAAATTATATTTACTGTATGCTCAATCTATGCGTATGATAAGTACGCAATAGTTAGTGGGCTAATTATAAAATTATTGTTCATTAGCTTCAGAAGATTCCTTTGTAGCAGAAAAACCTTCAGAATCAGTTTTCTTTACCTTTATAGGATTAAGCACTGCAGATAAATTCTTGCCTTCTAGTTTAGCAGGCTTTTCTGTAGCAGCTTCATTTTCTAAATCCTGTATAATTTTATTGATAAGGTCATAGCCGAATTCTGTATGAGCCATTTCCCTACCCCTAAACATTATAGTAATCTTAACCTTATTACCTTCATCTAAGAATTCACGAATATGCTTCATTTTAAAGTTGTAATCATGTATGCTTATTTGAGGACGCATCTTGATCTCTTTAAGCTGAACTAATTTCTGCTTTTTCTTAGCCTCTTTACTCTTCTTCTGAATATCAAATTTATACTTACCATAATTGATAATCTTACAAACAGGAGGTTCTGCCGTAGGTACTATCTCTACCAAATCTGAACCTTCCTCTTTGGCTAGGGCTAGAGCATCTTTAATACTCATTATGCCAAGACTTCCTCTCTCATCATGCACAACTCTAACTTCTGGTGCAGTAATAAATTGATTAATTCTCTCTCCTTCTTTTTTTACTGTTGCCATTATTTAGCTACCTCATTTAGTAGTAAATATAGAATCATTCATTCTCTCCTTAGATTCTTTTGTGAGTTTCTCGATAAACTCATTTAAATCCATATCTTTAATTTCTTGTGAAGAACGTGTTCTAATTGATAATTTTCCACTAGACACTTCTTCGGCTCCTATTATAACTGTATATGGAGTTCTTTGCAAGCGGTATTTTTTAATCTTAGTACCTAAATTGTCATTTCCCTCATCAATTTCCACTCTAAAACCAGCATCTTTCAACTGTTTAGCTACTTCATTTACTCTATTTATTTGAGAATCTTCATTAAGTACATTAACTAAAGCTACTTGTAAAGGAGAAAGCCATAATGGGAATTTACCATTATAATGTTCAACTAATATACCTATGAAACGCTCCATAGAACCAAGTATTGCTCTGTGAAGCATTACTGGAGTATGTTTTTTACCATCCTTACCCTCATAGCTAATCTCAAATCTTATAGGAAGAGAGAAGTCAACTTGTAAAGTACCACATTGCCAGTTTCTGTCAAGAACATCTTTAATATTAAAGTCTATTTTAGGACCATAGAAAGCTCCGTCGCCTTCATTAATCTTATACTTTATACCCAATTTGTCTAAAGCATTGATTAATGATTTAGTAGCAAGCTCCCAAATCTCATCACTTCCGATTGATTTAGCTGGTCTAGTAGAAACAAATATTTCAAAGTTCTCGAAACCAAAATCTTTATATACAGATAAATAATAGTCAATAGTATTAATAATCTCATCGCCTAGCTGTTCTTCAGTACAGAATATATGAGCATCATCCTGAGTAAAAGCTCGTACTCTGAATAGTCCATGCAAAGCTCCAGAAAGCTCATGTCTATGAACGAAACCCAATTCAGCAACTCTTAAAGGTAAATCTCTATAACTATGTATATTAGAATTATAAACAATCAAACCACCAGGACAATTCATAGGTTTTACAGCATATTTAGTTTCATCAATTTCTGTAAAATACATATTTTCTTTATAATTATCCCAATGTCCGCTTCTATGCCATAATTCTTCATTAAGTATAGCAGGAGTTTTTATCTCAACATATCCACGTTTATCATTCTCATTTCTTATATACGACTCAACTGCTTTATAAATAACCATTCCTCTAGGATGCCAGAAAGGAAAACCAGGTCCTTCATCATGAAAACTGAATAAATTCAATTCCTTACCTAATTTTCTATGATCTCTCTCTTTAGCCTCTTTAAGTTTCTTAAGATATTTATCCAATGATTCTTTACTTTCAAAAGCAGTACCGTATATACGGGAAAGCATTTTATTATTAGAATCACCTCTCCAATAACTTCCTGCAACAGACATAAGTTTATATGATTTAATATATCCTGTTGAAGGAACATGAGGTCCGCGACAAAGATCTATAAAATCACCCTGCTCATAAAATGATACTGTATCAGCATCTATACCTTCTATGATTTCTACTTTATAAGGTTCATTATTTTTCTTGAAATATTCTATAGCCTCATTTTTATTCATTACTTTTCTTACTACAGGTATATTTTCTTTAATGATTTTTTTCATTTCATCTTCAATTTTAGGTAAATCTTCCTCTGTAAAAGGTTTTTCTGCATCAAAGTCATAGTAAAAACCATCTTTAATAGCAGGTCCTATAGTAACCTGAGTATTAGGATAAAGTCTTCTTACTGCATGAGCCATTAGGTGGCTTGTAGAGTGTCTTAATATTTCAAGCCCCTCATCTGATGTGGTAAGTATCAATTCTAAATCGCCCTCTGTTTCAGGCGTATATGTAAGGTCAACTTCTATTCCGTTAAATTTAGCTGCTACTGCATCTTTGGAATCTTTTTTTGCATTTTGTTTAAGGAAGTCTAATAAAGACTCTCCATTGGACAAATCATAAGACTGTCCTGAATAATTAATTTTTGACATTATAACACCTCTTGAATTGATACTTAATATATATATTGAAAAACAATACAAATAATTATAATATTTTAACATATTTATACATTATAGTCAATCAAATTATATAATTTTAATTTAATCTATAAAAATATATTGACTAAAAAAATATATTTAATATATTAAATGAGTATTTCTTTTATACTTAAACACTATATTTTTTTATTAAATTTTTATTGTATTACAATTATTATTATACATACATCATTTTTTATATACTAATATATATAACTCATTTTTTGGAGAGGAATAATATGTTTAACAGCCTAAAAGTACGGATACTATTAATAATTATATCAACTATGAGTATTATGATTATGGGATTATTACTAACTTTAATAAATATATTTTCAACATCAATTACTAATATTGCTATAAAAGGTTTTGAAAATATATCTGAAGGATATGCTAAAAATTTGGATAATTGGTTTGCGGATAATAAAAAGATATTAAAAATATACTCTAAAAATAAATATATCATTAATTATTTAATAGATAAAACAGAAGAAAATAAAAATATTGCTTATAATGAACTTATGTACTCATTCGACAATATTAAAGATACATATAATTCTTTTAGTATTTTAGATTTGGATGGAAACACATTAATATCATTAAATAATTCAAATACTGTAGTAAAAGAAGAGAATGCTTGGAATAAATTAAAAAATAATAATTATAATTTTTCAATAACTGAAAATATAATCACCAACAACTCCCCTACACCATATATGATTATGTATTATGGTATAAAAGATTATCAAGATAAAGTTATAGGAGTTCTTGCCGCATCTATTAAATGGGATTCATTCAATAAAAATAATTTTGAAAATGTCGCAAATATAGGAAAAACAGCAAGATTATTTTTAATCAATGATTATAACAAATTAATAGCTCATAAAGATCCTTCAAGAATAGGCAAAGAAATAGGAAAAGAAATAAAAAAAGAAAATAGGAGAAATATTACAAAAGGAAGTATTAGATATACAAGTATAACAACTGGTAAAAAAACTGTAGCAGCATTAAATCAATTGGCTGAAGTTCCTTTTACATCAGTAATAAGTGTCGGAGAATCAGAATTTACTTCTCCTATAAAAACTATTATCTATGTTTCAATTATAATAACAATAATAATATTAATAATAACATCTATAGTAATAATATATTATATCACAACTAGAATAACAAATGTAATTAAGGAATTATCAAATTCTATTTTACAATTTAGTTCAGGACATTTATCATCAGAAGTACCAAACTGGATTTTTTTGAAAAAGTATAAAAATAATGAATTAGGAAATATGGCTGGTAATTTTTATAGTATGCAGAAGAAACTTATAGATATATTAACAAATATAAATAATATATCATCATCAATATCCGATAAATCATCAGCTATTCAAAATGGAAATCAATATTTATTTCAAAGAGTTGAAGAAGAGGCAGCAAATCTCGAAGAAACATCATCTTCTATGGAGGAGTTTGCATCTGGTATAAAAAATTCTACTCAAAGATCTTCAGATTTATCAAATATAATGAATGAAGTAAAAATAGCCTTGGAACATGAAGCTCAAATAATAAATGAAACTTCAGAAAATATAGAAAATGTTAATGAAGCAAGTGCAAAAATAAAAAATATTACAAAG
>NZ_JARHYI010000002.1 GCF_029258575.1 Brachyspira sp.
ACATCGGCATTCTTATAAAAATATTCTCTAGTACTAGCACCATAACCTGCACGCATCCATTTATTAGAAGTTATCAAGCTAGATACTCCGTCAGAACTAAGCAAACTCAAACATTTTTCATAGAACAGTTGATATATATCTCCTGTAGACTTGAAACTCTCATAACCTGCATTCTGATACATTTCTTTTAATCCTTTAGCCATACCCTGAATTTGTATATATGGAGGATTACCTATAACTATATCAAAATCTCTATCAATTCCAAACTGTACCAAAGGAGAAAAGAATTCAGACGATTTATTATCGAATGGATACCAAGATAATATTTTATTTTTTATATCATCATTTATGAAAGTTGAATTTTTAACAAACTCTCTAAACTCTTCAAATTTTATTTTTACATTTTCTTTTTCCTCTATAGATGAAGCAGCATAAAACATTATAGCAATGTTAGTCATCTTCTCTTTTATACCTTCTAAAATACCGTATTCAAAAGTACCTTTTTTTATATTGAAATTTATACCTATTAAGGCATTAGCACATATAAATTGAAATTCCAAATTAGGCAAAGTTTTAATTCCTAAATTATCTTCTTTATCTTCTTTCTTCTCATCAACAACCAAAGATAAAAATGCCCTCAACTTACTCACTTCAACCGCTATAGGCTGTATGTCAACTCCATGTATCATGCTCTGAAGTATATCAAGTTTATAAGCATATCCGAACTTTTTTGCACTATATAATTTTTTAAATTCGGCTTTGGCACCAGACGGTAATTTTTTGATTATATAATCTTTATAATATTCATGTTTAGGATCTAGCTTATCAATCACATTAAAAACACGCTGAAGTATTCCCAAAGGAAAAGCCCCGCTACCGCATGCAGGGTCTAATATTATCATATCATGTATATTCTCTAAAATATCCTTTCTTTCTTTATCGCTGTACTCTATACTCTCATCAACATCAAAAATACTGTCTATCTTTATTTTATCCATATTTGTAAGTTTTTTATACAGATAAAGTTTAATAGACTCCATAACCATATAATCAACAATTTCCCTAGGAGTATAAAAAGAACCTGTTTCCTTTCTCGCACTCTCTTTTGTTTCTGGATTTATCTCGGCAAGCAAATTTTCAAAAATGCGTCCTAACATTTCAGGGTCTATGCTTATTTCAACATCGAATGGGGCACTCTCATCAACAGTAAAATTATATCTCTCGAAAAATTCAAATAACCCCTTTATTATATTATCGTCTATTGACTTAACAGCCTCATCGTCCTCCTTCTTTGAAAATAAGCCTCCATTCAAAAATGGTATATCCTTCTCATAATTATATATAACTCGCTCCCTTGAAAAATTGCGTTTCTCCATATCCATATTAAGAACATTGAAAAATAAATCCTCAAGTACATCGCTGTAATAATTTTTCTTATATTTAAGATTCTCAAAAACTTTGCTGTTTAATATCTCATTCGGTATAAGTTCTTTTTCTCGTAAAAACCAGCAGAAAAGTATGCGTCCCAAAAATCTTAATGCAAACTCTTTAGATTTGTTTTCGTCCTTATGAAAATATTTTATAACATCTTTATATATATGATCAAAATATTCTTTAACTACTTTATAAAACTCCTTATTAACACCCTCAACACTAAATGCATTTTCTATACTCTCAACATTTTTAAAAATATCGCTTGTAATTCTGCTTTGAGGCGTATGAACCTTTATGCCCTCGCCAAGTAAAAAAGTATATCTCTTAGGATTGCTGTAATCTGATACTATATCGTTCCCAGACATAATCCTATCATGCTTTACATAAGAAATTCTATATTGATTTTTATTATCTTCATAAAGTATAAAAAATATTCCCTTTCCGTAAACTTTTCTCTCTCCGCCTGTGATTATCTTACTGCAAATCCTAGAAATTTTTACTCTGCTTGCAAGTCTTGTATTTGTTATATAAACTTCATATACCCCTATAACTTCGCCGTCATCTGTATTCAAATCCCCAATCCAAATTACTTTATTTAAAAAATCTTTATTCTTTTCTAGTATCTCCTCTTCATT
>NZ_JARHYI010000014.1 GCF_029258575.1 Brachyspira sp.
CGTTGAATGAAGCTGAAAATTTAAAAAAATTGGGTGGGCAGCTATATTTTAAGTGCAGGCTTTAAAAATAAAAAAGGCTGTAATTTTAAATTAGACAAAAAATCTAAAGGGCGGGTTTTCTGACTAAAACTTTAAAATCAAAAATAGCCAGTCCCATTAAAAAATGAGACCAGCTATTTTTAAATTAGTATGCTATAAACGTACTATCTTGATTATTACTGAATCAAACGTAAAGCACCTTGAGTCATAGTGTTAGCCTGAGCCAACATAGCCAAGTTAGCCTGACTTAAGATCTGATCTTTAGCGAATTTAACAGAAGTTTCAGCCATATCAGTATCTCTGATTCTGCTTTCAGAAGCTGCTGTGTTCTCATAAGCGATCATCAAGCCTTGAGCAGTAAGCTCTAATCTGTTCTGATAAGCACCAAGATTAGATCTTTGTTTAGAAACTTTAGTTAAAGCTTCATCAACTAAACCTATAGCACTGTTAGCTTTGTCTATAGAAGAGATAGAGATTCCAGTACCTTCAGGAGTTTGTAAACCTAAAGCAGCAGCAGTCATAGTTCCTATATAAACTCTTCTTCTTTCATCCATGTTTGCACCAATATGAAACCACATAGAAGCAACAGGAGCTCCGCCCTCATTAGGGTTAGAGAATCTTCCAGTTAACATGTTAAGAGTATTGAATTGAGCATGGCTAGCAATACGATTAACTTCGTCTACTAATTGAGAAACTTCAACTTGAATAAGCATTCTGTCAGCATCAGTATAAATACCGTTAGCAGATTGTACAGCTAATTCACGAATTCTCTGTAAGATGTCTTGACTCTCTTGAAGATATCCTTCAGTAGTTTGTATGAAAGATATACCGTCTTGAGTGTTTCTTTCAGCCTGACGCAAACCGCGAATTTGTGTTCTCATTTTTTCAGATACAGCAAGTCCTGAAGCATCGTCGCCTGCTCTGTTAATTCTCATTCCAGAAGAAAGAGCAGACATGTCTTTAGAAAGGTCTACATTTCTAAATTTTAAAGTGCGTTGTGCATTTATAGCACTAATGTTGTTATTGATGATCATTGTCATCCTCCATGATATTTATTTCAAAAAGGCATCCATGCCTAATTGGCAAAAAAATATTAAAGAGAATTTAAGGTATTCCGACAATTTTAATAACTATATGAAGTTGCCAAAATACCATTAAATCCTATATAAGAATATACATAGGTAAGAAGTATATTCTTAATTAAATTATATGGTATCAACTAAGCAAATAGGGAGTTCGAGACCGCCAAATACTTGAACTCTCACTTTGCTATATAATAATTCTCGGTTCTCTCGGCATAAAGTTTAATTTGGTTTAGCATTTTTTTCTCTTTTTTATAAAAAAATATTATAATACAGCTTATATAAAACATATTATACATAAAATTCCTGAAATTAATAAAACAACAAAAATATTGCAGACATTTTTATATATTCTTTAATGAAATATCTATTTTTTAATTTGACTTGTCTATAATTAAACTATATTTATAATTTCTATATGTATTTTTATGCTTATATATATATATATATATATATATATAATAAATTTGCATTTTTGCTTGAAAAGACAAATATTTTTTACTATACTTGTTTTATAAATATTTTAAGGATAATGTTATGTATAGATATTTTACAGTATTTGCTATGTTAATGATGTTTGTATCATGCAATCATGAAGGCATATTGGGCGTATCAGCAAATAAGCCTCATCCATTAACACCTGAAGAACAGAGGAAACCGATGCCGCCCGTAAGGACTTTAGTTGTAAAACCGGGCGACTATAATTCATCAATGTGGCGTATTGTGGCGATAGCTACAGCTGATAATGGGGATATTGTTGTATCTTCAGATGCAAGAAGATTTTCAAATGCTGATTTACCTGCTCCTATGGATACAGTTATTATGAGAAGTTCTGATTTGGGAAGAACATGGAGTGCCCCTATAGTTGTTAATCCTCCATGCATACAAGAAGATAAATATTCAGGATATGGAGATCCTCTTTTAATTAAAGAACACGGGAATAGTACAATTCATTTATTAATGGCTGCAAATAATGGTTTTGCAGCATCTAGTAAAAATAAACCAATTAAAACTTATATATCAACAAGTTATGATAATGGAAAAACATGGGAATATCCTCCAAGAGATATAACAGGACAATTATGGTTAGATAATACTGAAGAAGCTGGCGGATTTATAGGTTCAGGAAGGGGAATACAATTAAAATGGCAAAAAGATCCAAAAAAAAATAGAAGATTAATGGCTGCTATGGTATTTCAAGGAGGATACGCTAGAGCAATTTATTCTGATGACGGCGGAACAAATTGGAAAGCCTCTCCTAGAGTAGATGGAAAATGTGATGAGCCTAAAGTTATAGAGCTTGCTGACGGTACTGTTATGATGAATAATAGAGCATTAGGACAAGGAAAACGACAAATTTCTTACTCTTCTGACGGAGGAGAAACTTGGAGCAGATTTCAAAATCATCCTCAATTAAACGATCCTAATAATAATGGTGAAACTGTAAGATATACATCTACAAATGACGGTTTTGATAAAAATAGATTATTATTTGTAAATGCTAATCACACTGATTCATTACCAAGAAGAAATATAACTGTAAGGATAAGTTATGATGAAGGTAAAACTTGGAAACATTCTAAAGTTTTAAGAGAAGGTATAGCAGATTATTCTTCATTAACTATACTGCCTGACGGTACTATAGGTGCCTATGTTGAAGAAGGAGGAGATGCTACAGGGGGCTGGAATTTATATTTCAGCAGATTTAATCTCTACTGGCTTACTGACGGAGAAGATTATTATACTCCATCAACAGATCCAAATTTCAAACATTAATTTATAAAAATATTAAGGATATTGTATGAAAAAGTTATTTTCTTATTTAATTATAACAATAATACTAAGTTCTGCTCAATTATTTTCTTATTTGCCTTCTGAAGGAATGATTGATTTTTTTGTGCAGACTAATCAGCTCAGAATAAGACTTGATAAGCTGGGAGTTAATGCCAAAATAGGAGATTTCAAACTTCTTGCAGGCATAAACGGCTCTCAAAATGCATCAGGAATAATATTAATGAATAAAGATGATATTAACGGAAATATATTTATACCTTCTGTTATGCTCGCTTTCGGATATAAAAATGATATTTTTGCAATAGGCGGAGGTTTAGAATATTATCATAAAGCTACAAATTATCAGGTTTATACCCCTGTAATTACGGCTACGGCATTAAATGATAATTTTCGTATAAATATACCTGTTTCTATAGGTGTAGGAAGTTCAACTTTAAAAGATTCTATGGTAATATCCACAGGTATAGAAGCAAGATACTATGTAAATGCAGGTCCTCTTTATCATTTGAGATTTTATTTTAATTATGGTAATTCAAAAATAAGTGTATTAAATAGAGAAAATCAGTCTTTTATACAGCAGTCTGTAGGAGGGCAAATTAGAGTATATTTCAGAGTGCAAGCTCCTAATAATATATTAATTGATCCTATAATAAGAGT
>NZ_JARHYI010000030.1 GCF_029258575.1 Brachyspira sp.
TCATAGTTATGATATTTTAGATGTATCAGAATTTAAACATTTTAGAATTAATCATAGTGAAAAATTTGCTGAAGAGAAAAATCATATTAACGGCATAGAAAATTTTTGGAGTCAAGCAAAAAGACATCTCCGTAAATATAATGGAATCCCAAAGAAACATTTTCATTTATTTATTAAAGAATGTCAATTCCGCTTTAATACTCCAAAAGTTGAAAAACAATTAGAAATAGTATATAATTTAGCAAAGAAGGAGCTTTTTTAGTTATCTAGGACAGCCCCATTTATTTTATTCACTTATATACTATAGTTTTGTTATATTATAGTTTTAATTAATTTTTTAATCTGACTCATATAATTAGCAATTAATTTATTAAAATTATTTTATTTTTATATAAAAAATATATATTCTATAAAAATTAGATATAATAAAATGTTTAATGAACTTCTATTATATTGTGTATATATTGATATGTATTATTACATTTTGAAATCATCTGGACTTTCAAAATATTTTATTAAACTAAATATCATTAAGCTTTTTATAGTAGGTTTTATAGATTCATCTAAATTTGTCATGTATAGTTTAACTTTAAGAGATTGAAGATTTTTATATAATTTAAGTATTTTTGCTATTCCAGTACTATTTATTTCTTTTACATTTTTCATATCAAGCAGTACCACAGGCATTCTTATATTGCATGCTTCATTAGAATCTTCTATAAAGTTTTTTATTTCTTCAGGGGAAGATAGGTTAGCTTCCATAACTATAGATATATATTCATTATTAAATTCTATAGCCAAAGCAATACCTCTTTTAGATAAAAAATTAGTAAAAAAGAATGTGGGCAGGGAGGGATTCGCACCCCCGTAGACTCACGTCGGCAGATTTACAGTCTGCTGCCATTGACTGCTCGGCCACCTACCCATATTAATTGAAAACTTGAGAGAATAATATCATAATTAAATAAAAATGTCAATACCTAATATTTAATTTTTTGCATTATAATAAAAAATATTAAGTATCTTTTTATTATAGAATGATGTATAATTTTAGTATTATTTTATTATGGTTTTATATGGAGCTGATAATGAAAAAGATTACTTTTATGATGATTGTTGCTTTATCAATTATTTTAGCATCTTGCAGTTCTTCTAAATACAAATTAGAGAAAAAAGTTGCTGATAATAATAATACCTTTGAAACTGCTCAGAAAATTAATAAAGATGGTATAATAGGCAAACTTAATGGAGATAATGTAGATTATTACTATTTTATGTTTGAAGGAGATAAAGGAATCATAGATTTTTATATATCTAATTCTACCTGCTCTCCTGTTATAATGACTTTATATGATTATAATAAAAATATTATAAAGGTAATAAATGAACCTGATGAAATAGATAACAATATAAATATTATAGATAATAATGAAACAAATAAAACTATAGAAAATAATACTAATAATAATACAAATAGTATATATTCAAATGAGAATAAAAATAATCAAAAAGAAGATATTATATATTCACAGCAGATAATGAAGAATATTTATTTTGAGAGTTCGGGCAATAGTGATGAAAATAAATATTATATATCAATAGCACCTAAAGATAATGTAAAAGAAAATTTAGATTATATGTTCATACTTCAAAAAAGAGAATATAAAGAAACAGATGAGAAAGAACCTAATGATAAAATATCTTCCTCTCAAATTATAGATGTAAATAGTGAGAATAGGCTTTATACCATAGATGGTTATTATAGCCAAACTTATAATTCTACTTTAAAAACTGGGGATTTAAAAAATATGGAAATAGATTCATATAAAATAACCAATAGTTCTTTTAATACATATTCTATTTCTATAGAGCTTTCAGGAGTTCCAGCTATAGATGCAAGTATAAGACTTTATGATCAAAATGGTAATTGGATAACTGTAAAAGATATTAATAATACAGGAGATGGTGAAACTGTTGATAAACTTATATTATATCCTTATATGTCTTATTATTTTATATTGTCAGCAACTAATACAGTTAATAATATACCTTACAGAGTGAGTATTATAGCAAAGCCTTTTGACAAATATATTGAGCATGAACCTAATAATAAATATTCAGAAGCTCAAACTATAGAATTTAATCAAACTTATAAAGGTGCTATAGATTATTCTTATGATAGAGATTATTATAGTTTCAGTATACCTTTAAGATCAAGTGTGAAGCTTTCATATTTCTTAATAGATTCTCAGGCAATCAATATTAGTATTTCCAATGAATCATTTGGAAAAATAGACACAATGCCTCAAAATGATGATGAGCAGATTATTAGTTTGGAGCAGGGAAGGTATTATCTTATATTTGAAAGAGATTTAACTAAAGAAGGATGGAAAAAAGGAATTTCTAAGGCAAGAAATTATGAATTCAATATGAGTATATCCAATGAAATAAGCAGTGATTACAATTATGGTTATGATATGTATAATGATAATAGTGCTTATGAAACTGATTATTATAATTACAGTAATAATTATTTAAATAATAATGATAATATGCAAGAAGAGAATTTGGAAAGTAATTTTAATAATACAAATAATGTGATAATTATAAGACCTGAAGATTATAATTCTGATTATTACTATTATGGAGAAGATGAAACTAATAGTACTGAAAATACAAATGAAAGTATATATAGGAATTATGATAATAATGATGGTTATTATGATCAAACATATGAAAATAACAATGATTATTAAATTTTATTTACTATTGATAAAGAATACATTTTGTAATATACTATTTTATCATTGTAAATTTGTTTTATAGATATGTAAAATATATTTTTATACAGAAGACTTATTATGAAGAAAATTTTTAAGAAAAAAGAAAAAAATGAATCAGCATTAGAAAATACTGATAATAAGAAAAAAAGAAGATTTAAAAAGAGATATATACCATTAATATTTCTTTTTTTAATTATTGTTGGTATAGCAGGTGCTAGAATTTATTTTAATGATGAAAAAGTCAAGAAGCTTATTGAAAATATTGTTTACTCATCTATGAATAGAAAATTAGAAATAGGGGATTTTAAATATGCTTTATTATCTCCTAAAATAGAGATGAGTAATGTGGTGCTTTATAATTCTGATAATTTCAATAATGAAGAGAATATAAAGATAGATAATTTTAGATTAAAATTTTCATTATTTTCTTTATTATTTTTAAAACTTCATGTAGAAGATTTAACTTTAGATAATTTATATGTTTACATGTTCACAGATGAAAGCGGTAATTGGAATCTGCCTGATTTACCTCCTTCAAAACCAAAAGTTGAAGAAACAAATAAAGAACCTTTTGATATTAGTAAATTAGATTTTCTTAAATTAAAAGCTGAAATAGAGAATATAAGAATAAATAATTTGGCATTCAAGGCTGATAGTAAATCATTTTTAACTAATAGACCTAATAACGGACTTATAGCTAGTTTAAGTAATTATAATCTTCATTTGGATTTGCATAGTAAGAGATTTTCATTATCTCAAGTTATGGGGGTAAGAGCACCTGAAGTTTTGAAAGATATTTATTTGAAGAGTTTTATCAGCAATAGTTTGGCATATAATGACAGAACCATTTTCTTTAATGATAATCCTTTATTTAATTTAGATGTATCATATCCTAAAAATGAAGACGGCAGTGAAAATAAAGATGAAATAGTAATAACATTTGATTTTGAGATAGATGAGCCTAATTTTAGTTATAACGGCAAAAAAAGAGATGATATGCAATTTGCTACTCATTTACTTGCTAGATATAATATAAAAACTCAAAGTTTATCGATAGAAAATATGTCTTCTGAACTTTTAAATGATGAAATATTAAAAATTGTGGCTTCTGCCAATCAAATATTTGGAAGCAATATAGGTGTTAATTTAGATACATTATATGCTAGACTTAATTTGAATAAAATAAATACTTTAATACCAATATTCGTACCTTCTTTGGGTATAAAAATGAGCGGAATGATTAATATTGATGCTGATAAAACAGTTGGTACAATTAATAATTTAACTAATACAATAAATATAGGCTTGGATAAAATTAATGTAACTATGGGAAATACTATAGCAGTAAATAATCTTAATTCCAAAACTAAATTGAATTTTACTCTTAATCCAAATAATATTTCAAATGAAGATATAAAATTAGAGCATAAAACTACAATTAATAGAGTTGTTGCTTTAAATAAATATATATTCAATAATACTGATTTGAAATTAAGAATATTATCATCTTTGAATGGAGCTTTAGGAGTTGCACCTGCTATTAGCGATCCTCGTAAAAAAAGCGATACAGTTGTTTATATTGATAATATATCTTCAAAATATATTAATTCTGATATAAAAGTTAATGGTGCTGTAAAATTTGATGATCCTACAGATTTGAATATAAAGGTAAGTTCTTTACCCGTGGCTCATTTTTCTGGAGGTTTTGCAAGAGGTTCTCTTAATTTGAATGTTCATGTTTTTGGGGAGATGATAAATAATATTAATGCTAAAGTTAATGGTATTATAAACAATTTCTCTTATAATTTGAATGGAGAGGTTTCATCTACAGCTACTGCAAAGGTTAATGTGAATGCCAATGCTAATTTGCTTAGTCAGAATGTGAAGGTTACAGAATTAAATTTTGATTTGGATAATTTCCTTAATTTCAGATCTAATCTTGATTTAGAGGGTATGGGATTAAAGAGAGGTTTTGTAAATATATCAACTTTGAGAATAGCTCCTTATGCTATGAAAAATTGGCTCTCTACAAAATTTGCGGAGATTTTTGATACACTTCCTTTTGAAGATGATATAAAGATGACAAGTGCTTTAGGATATAATTTATCATTGGAAGATACATTTGCAACAGTTACTAATTTCAGTACTTTTTATGTAACAGAAAAACAGTATAAGCTTCAGGATGTTACTATGAAAATCGATGCTGATGTTAATTTCGGTGAAAATTTATATGCTGATATTAGAGAGTTTAATTTACAAAGTCCTACAAACAAATTGAAAGTTTATGTTAATGGTTATTTTACTCCTAATATAAAAAATGCTAATTTAAATTATGATATAGGGCTTGATACAGAAAGTTTATATTTGCCTTTTGGTATAGAGATAGGCGGATTATTTAATGTTAATGGAAATTTAAAAAATAATATAGCAAATGGAATTTTCAAAACTGATGAATTCTTTGCTAATATGGATTCTCCGAATAAGATGTCTATTTTATTAGATGGTCTTACTTCAAATATAGATTATCATTTCGACTTAACTCCTACACAAAATGAGGTTTCTGCTACTGCGGCAAGATATACTCCTCTTGTTACTCAAATACCTAATATGTTTTTTAGACAGTTAAGAGTATACTTGAAAATACCTCCATTCATAGATGATAGTATTAGAATAAGAGATTTTTCTTCTTCTGTTAAAGTTCAAGGGCATGGAGTTACTATACAAGATTTGAAATCTTCTCTTTATATAGGCGGAGAAAAATTTGATGATAATTTATTTATGGAATCTATATCAAATAATACAGCCCCTAGAAGAGGTGCCATACATTTACCTTGGGTTAATCTTGATTTGGGAAGTTTTAATACCAGCACTATAAAATATGATTTGCGTGTTTTGGCAAGTGATATTAATTTTAAATATCTTCTCCCTCCAGAAAATAGGGAAAAAATCAATGATGAAAAATTGCTTGTTAATCTTACTGCAGATGTTGCTGGAGTTGGAATAAGTCCTCTAAACAATATAAAACCTACTACATTCTTTGTGGGTATAAGTAAGATGTCTACAGAGTTTTCTAAGTTTTTGATAGAGATGATAAGACCTATTAACCCGGGTATATCTACAGTTGAAAATATAGTACAATTTGGATATGATCCTAATTCAGTGGAATTTAGTATATCTGCAAATAAGGTATTTACTACATTCTATTTTAGAGATCAGAATTTAGATAAGCCTAATCAGCAGAAACAGCAGTTAATAGCATTTGAAGGTGATAAATTCGGACTTGAACCCATGCCTTTTTCTGATGTTATTTCATATTTAGAGGGCGGAAAGTAATAATATTGATAGTTAATAAATAGGAGATTTTATGAAGTTTTATAATGTTGTTTTTATTCTAATGATTTTTATATTTATTACAAGCTGTTCTAAACTTATATTAGTACAGGAACCTGAAATGCGTGTTTTAGGAGGTAAGACATTGATAGAGGCACAAGTTTTGGGAAGATATAGACAGATAGATGAGAGTGCATATCAAATATCAACTCTTTCAAGTGATGAGGATTTGAATCTTATTATGGTAAGTACAAATGTTTCTGATGAATTGGCTCAAGATTATAAAGAGGCTCTCATTAGAAGTATGTTCAATCAAGATGAAATTAATTTGTATAAAACTAATTATTATATAGGTGAAAATAATGGGGGGTATTTATCATACATAGCTTTTGATGTTTCAAAACCAAAAAAGACATACAGTGAAGAGAGAATAAAATATATAAAAAATATAATGGAAAAAGAAAATGCAGATAGAAGAACTATAGCAGAATATTTAATATTATCAGATCCTAAACTTAGTATGGCTAATATTAAAGAGGTTGAAACTGCATTGTATAGAAGAAATGTTCAGAAGCTTATTGATAATTCATATTATCAATTACCTGATAGTTCTTGGACAGTTTATACTAATGATACAAATAACTAATTAACAGTTAAAATGATAATAAAAAAAGCAGGTACAAATATTATACCTGCTTTTTTATTAATTTTATTTTTTATTTTTTTGAGTTTCTATATAAGATGAGAAATTAGTTAATATCGATTTTATGTTCTTATACATTTTAGAATCTTCTTGATATTTTAAAACTTCTTTTGTTTTGGCATCTATTTCTTTTAGATTTGTAATATAATTATTGAAGTATTCATCTATAGTCTTATTATATTTAGATACTACATTTTCTTCTTCATAAGCCTTTATAACTTTTTTAGAAAGTGTTTTTTTCCAATTTCCAGAGAAAGACATAAATCCAGATAATATAAATACAACACTAGGAAGGAATGTTAAAGACACCCCTATAATATTTATAATTTTCATATTACTACTTTTTGATAAATTGAAATCTGGGATTATTCCTATAGAAGTATTTATTAAATTCGTTTTTATTTTATTAGATTCATTAACATCTTTATTATTAAAATCTTCATCTTTTATAGTAAGCATATTATACAACTTCGTATCAAGATTTAAATTAATTCCATTGCATAATACTTTAATATCATCTTTTTTTCTGTATACATTATTATCATCAATAGCTTTAATGATACTGTCTATATTTAGAATATTTTTGTATATTTCATTAAATGTTTCTTTTACTGTTATTTTGATTTTGTTAATGTTGATTTCTAATTTATCATTTTCTTGGAAATTATTTTTATTGTCTATTATTCCAGTAATATAATTAATATTTTCTAATATTCTATTATAATAAGCATATTTTATATTTTCAGCAAAATCATCTTTAATTTGTTTTACTAGATTTGTATTATTAATTGAAAAAGGGAAAAATCTTTTTCTTAATGAATCATAATCTATTTTTTTAATATTATTTGATGATTCTATGAAATTTTTTAATGTATCGAATTTCTTATCAATAACATTATCCAATTCATTTTCATCAAAAATATTGGCTTTTGAGAATATTATAAATACATTATTAAAATCATCTACGAAATTAGCTAATGCATTTATATTAGTAATGTCTTCCTGAGAGAATGCATTTATATCACAAAGATAAATAAACATATTTTGATTATTATATTTTTTTGTGTCAAGTACATTTTCCTTATACTCGATAATTCTAAATAACTTTGAATCATCTTGTAAATAATATTCATCATTATTTGTTTCTTGGGAATATGGATTAGTGTCAATATTTTTATCAAATATTGCATTAATAAATGATGTTTTTCCAGAACTATATCTTCCATAAACGATAATATCAAAACTATTTTCTATTTGAGTGTAAATATCAGTTATCAGTTCAGAAATTTTACCACTATTTTTCTTATCTGCTGTACTTATCTCCTCATTGATTTTTTCAATAATGAGCTGCACATCAATAAGTTTTTCATAGAGATATGGATTTTCATTTTCAAAAGAATTCTTCTTATATTTTGTAAGCTCATCAATGGTAAGTCCTGTGTTCTCTGCCAGCTTATCCAATAAGTCAAGTGTTATATTATTAGCATTTCTTTCTAGCCTTGAAATATAATCTTGACGTACACCTAACATTTTAGCAAATTGGCTTTGTGTTAGTTTCAAAATTTTTTCTCTAATATCTTTTAAATTAAAATCAATCATATTTTTTCTGTTTTTTACTCTGTTATTTTTTATTTTTACTAATTATAAACAAATTATTAAGAATTTCAAGGGCTTTTAATGTACGAAATGTATTGTTCTTATATTTATATATGTTTTTAAAATTAATAAAGCATTTTTAATTAAATTTTTAAGTATATAAATTCTAAAAAATAAAATTTTTTAAATATTATTTATTTATGTATATGTCTATTTAGTTAATTATTTTTGTTTTATATGAATATTATATATACCTATATAGGTATTTTAATTGTAATTTTTAATATGTTCTTATACATAACTTATTGATTTATATTCATATTTGTATATAATGATATTATATAAAGACATTATATTAATAGGGTATTATTATGGAAAATAATGATTTTGTATCTAAAAAATTTGAATGCAGAAATGCTATAATATCTGATAATAAGCTAGTTAATTCTATAGTTGATTTTCTTAGAACTATAGATGATAAAATAGAGATAGAAAATGAGAATGGTAAAAGAGTAAATGCAAAATCTTTTATAAAAATGATGGGATTGGATATAAAATATGGATATAAAATTACATTGTATGTTTATGGAGATGATAGAGAAAATAATTTAAATAGAATAGAAGAAATTTTAGAGAAAAAAGAGTTTTATAGTTTAGAAAAAATTGAGGAATTAGATAAGGAAAAAGAATTAGAGGGAAATAGGTATATAGGAGAAGAGATATTATTCTTAACACCAAAAGATAAAGAAGATATTGTAAAATGTGATATAGAGAATAAAATAAATATTTTGAAGGAAAAGAGAGATTCTCTTCATCTGCCTTCTTTAAATTTGAATAATAATATTTTTTATATTAATAATGATGATGATAAAATTAAAATTTTTGATATTATCAATAATGATATATCTAATGTTATAAAGCAATTATCATCTCATTATGATATATACATAAATGAAAATGATTTATCAAATTTTTTGTATGCATTGATAGAGGTTTTGAAAACTAAAGATATTAAGTATTTCTATATATATTTATTTTTTAATAATGTAAAAAAATATTTCTATAATCAATTTGATACTTCATTTATAAAGAAGATGATAGGTATAGATAATTTAAAAATTGAATATGATATCAATGCCAATGAATCTTTTATAGATGATGCTATAAAGACTTTAGATTTTATATTAGAGGATAAAAGAAAATCTTCAGATTATTCTGTAAATATATATATGATTTCAAATTCTTCAAATTTCACTATGGACATTTATAGGGTTATAAATATAGTTCAGAATATAGGAAAGATTTATGAAATAGATGATACTGTAGTTGATAGTATAGTATATAGAATAAAAGATAATTATGAATATAAAAATAAAATAAATACATCTCATAATAATGAAGAATATTTAGAAACTATAAGGGAGTTTAAAGAGTACCTTCAAAAGGAATTTGAAACTATTTATTTGAATAAAATTTTTAAAAGAGATTCTCAAATTCCAAATATTGATTATCAATATATAAAAAGAATTGTAAGGAGGATTTAAATGAGAACTGCTGTTATAGGAGATTTGCATGGTAAAAGCTGTTGGAAGAATTTACTTGAGGGAAGATTTGAAAGATTTGATAAAATAATTTTTATGGGTGATTATAGTGATGACAGCTGGGTTACTTTCACAGATGATGAGATAATAAATAATTTAAAAGATGTAATAGAGTTCAAAAAGAATCATAAAGATAAAGTAATTCTTCTTATAGGCAATCATGATTTTCAGTATATAGTTGGATATCCTACAGCTAGCAGATATAGAAAAAGTTATGCTAAAGAGATGAATAAAATATTTAATGATAATGCAGATTTATTTGATACTATACATATTAAAAATAATTATATATTCACACATGCAGGAATTACAAATGGGTGGATTGATTATATAAAGAAAAATTATGATATAAAAGATATCAATATAAATAATATTTTTGATGTTGTTAATACTGTTTATCAAAATAATAAAGATGATTGTAATATAGCATCTTTCAGAAGGGGAGGCAGAAGCAGATTTGCAGGAATATTATGGGCGGACATTGAAGATTTGGCTGAAGATGCTTGGATAGGATATAATCAGGTAGTTGGGCATAATAGAATCAAAGCAGGCTCTGTTATAAGTAAAGATAATTATACTGTTTATATGAGCGATCATTTTGATACAGAACAGGATAAATTATTGGTATTAGATATTTAATAATTAATAATATATGGAGATTTATTATGTTTCCAGATAAAGCACCTTTTCATTATAAATGCAGAAAATGTGGATACTTTTTCAATTCGGATAAAAAATTGCATGCTCTTTCTGGGCTTTCATTAATTTCATTAGATTTTGATAAAGATATCGAAATAGACGAGAATGGTAATGAAAAAGTTAGAATTAATTCTAATGTAAAAAAAGAATCTATTATAGATAAAATTTTTAAGAAAATACTATATCCTAAATGTCCTAAATGTCATGAAAATGCTATTGTCAGCATTGATTATATAGTACATAAATAATTGACTTTTATTACTATTTAAGATATCATTAATACATTATTTTTTCAGTAATGATTTTTTATGAAAAATATATTTATTTTTGTACTTTCAATTATTATAATTTCTATATTTACTTTTACTTTCATAAAAGTTAAAGAGAATTATAATATAAATTTTCAATATTCAGATAAATATAATAATGTTCCAAATGACAATACAAAAAAAGTTATAACAGAAAAAGATACAAATGATATATTTCATTTAGCGGATATAGATGCATCTAATACTGTAAAACCCATATTGAATAAAATAAATGACTATAGCAATTATATAAGTATCATTATAGATGATAGTGGAAACACTTTAAATAATGTAGACAGATATTTTGATTTAGCAGGAATGTATAATATAACATTTGCTGTGTTACCCGATTCATATTATAGTCTTGATTTTTCTTATAAGGCATACAGTAATAATGTTAATGTTATTTTGCATATGCCTATGGAAGGAAGCGGTTATTTTGGAGAGCAGACTTTAATAAAAAGAGGAATGAGTAAAGATGATATTTATAAATTATTGGATTATTCATTTTCAAGAGTTCCTTATGCTATGGGTATGAATAATCATACAGGTTCTTTGGCTGGTTCGGATTCAAATGTAGTTTCTTATATGCTTGATTATGCTAAAAATGATAATAAATATTTTATTGATTCCTATACTTCTTCTGACAGTTTGATATATAATATGGCTTTAGAGTACGGAGTAAAAACGGCAAGGCGATCCGTGTTTTTGGATAATGAAAGAGATTATGATTCTATAATGAAGCAGTGGAGAAAATTAATTGATATTGCAAAGGAATGCGGTATTGCAATTGGAATAGGGCATTATCAAAGTGAGGAAACTTTAAAAATATTGGAATATAATATGCATCTTTTAAAAGACGAGGGAATTGAAGCTGTAAATATAACAGAAGTTTTGAATTAAAATTAATAAAATAATGAATAAAACAAAATAATAAAAATTAGGAGAATTGTTTATAATGATTGAATACAGAAATAATATATTAATGTGCGAAGATATTGATATTAGAGAGCTTACAAAAGTTTATGAAAGTCCATTTTATATTTATTCAAGAAATGATATTTTGAATAAAATAAGATTTCTTAAAGGCATATTTTCTTCTTTGAATGATGTATTAATAGCCTATGCTGTTAAGGCTGAGAATAATTTATCTATATTAAAAATGATGATTGAAGAGGGTATAGGTGCTGATGTTGTATCAATCGGAGAGATTTATAAATATATTAAGGCTGGAGGAAAACCTGAAAATATAGTATTTTCTGGTGTGGCTAAAACTAAAGAAGAGATAAAAAAGTCTATAGAGCTTAATATAAAGCGTTTTAATATAGAGTCTATTCCTGAAGCTGTTAGAATAAATGATATAGCTAAAGAATGCAAAAAAAGAGTTAAATGTTCTGTAAGAGTTAACCCTAATGTCGATGCTCATACTCATGAAAAAATAACTACAGGGGTAAATGGAAATAAATTTGGATTAAGTATTAAGACTATAAAAGAGAATGCTGAATTATTAAAATCTTTTGATAATATATCAATAGAATCATTATCTATGCATATAGGCTCTCAAATGTATGATGCCGAACCTTTTTATAGATCTATTTTGGTGATGAAAGACTTAATAGGCGAAGTTAATAGTATGGATTTTAATATTACAGATATAGATATAGGTGGAGGATATGGAGTAAGATACAATAGAGATCATTCTGGATTTGATTTTGATCAATTTAAAAATGAAAGTATTAAATTATTGAAAGAAATGAATCTTAAAGTAACAACAGAGCCAGGAAGATATTTTACTGCAGAATCTGGTGCTTTGATAATGCGTGTTGAATATGTTAAAGAGGAATTGGGAAGGAAATATGTTATATTAGATGGCGGTATGAATGATTATATAAGAGTTGCTATGTATGATGCTTATAATGAAATATATCCTATAGTAAAATCGGATAATGTATGCAATTATGATTTTGTAGGACCTATATGCGAAAGTTCAGATTTTTTTGCTTATGATAGAGAATGCTCCTCTTTAAAAGAGGGAGATTATGTTGCGTTACTTGATGCTGGTGCTTACGGATTTAGTATGGCTAGTAATTATAATTCAAGACCTTTGATATCACAAATTATGATTGATAAAGACAAGTATTATGTTATAAGAAAAAAACAGACTTTTGATGATATGATAAAAGATGAAATAATATAAATATATATTAAATAAAATAATTAAAAATTAATTCATCGAAATTATATTGAAATATTTTGATGAATTAATTTTTTTTTAACAAAATTATATTATTGCACCAAGATAAAATACAGATGTATATTGTTTAATATTAATGTAGTTTTATTGAAATAAATTAATTTTTATTAGCATTATTAAATATATTTTCTTTTTTACAGTATCTGCAAAGAAACTCTTTAAATTTATGTACCGTATCTTTACTCATAACATGTTCTATCAAGCAAGCTTCTTCATCTGCTATTTTCTCATCTACATTTAGTACATTTGCAAGAAAGTAATAGAATATAGCATGTCTTTCTGCAATATCTTTTCCTATAGCTCTTCCAGATTCTGTTAATTCAATATCTCCATAGTGTTCATGTTTTATATGTCCTAATTTTGAAAGAGTTTTTATTGCAGTATTAACACTTGCCTTAGAACGTCCAACTAAATCAGCAATATCTGTTATTCTAATAGCTTCTTTAAAATTTTTCTCTACTTCAAGGTTGTAGATAGTTTCTAAATAATTTTCTAATATAGGTGTTATTTCTTGTTTCATATGTAATGATTTTAATATAAAAATATTATAAGTCAATATTTAAATATGTATTTTTTTACCTAATATAAGATATTAAAGTTTTATAAAAAATAATATACATAATTATTTTATTATTAATAAAAAATTTTGACAAAATATATTTTTTTTGTATATTATATATATTGCATAATTTTTATAATTGAAAAATTGTATAATAAAAAAATATTTTGGTAGATGTATTATGAATAAAGAACTTATTTACTCAGTAGAAGACGATGATAATATCAGAGATTTAATCAAATATACCGTTGTAGAGGCTGGATATACTATAGAATGCTTTTCAAATGGTAATGATATGCTTGAGGCATTAAAAAAACATACTCCTAATTTGGTATTGCTTGATATAATGCTTCCTGATATAGAAGGTACGGAAATATTAAAGATTATAAGGACAGATTATGCACATCTTCCTATTAAAGTAATAATGCTTACAGCAAAAGCTAGTGAAATAAATATTGTTACAGGACTTAATTTGGGTGCTGATGATTATATGCCTAAACCTTTCTCAGTATTGGAGCTTCTTGCTAGAATTAAAGCAAATTTAAGAAAGAAAGATGTTAGATTAGATACAGAAGAACTTACATTCGGTGATATAAAGCTTGTTGTAAAGAAGAGAAATGTATTTGTAGGTGAGAGGCAGGTTATTTTAACTCAAAAAGAATTCGATTTACTTAAACTTCTAATGGAAAATGCTAATAATGTAGTAGACAGAGAAACTATGCTTGAAGAAGTATGGGGCGTTGATCATACTATGGAAACTAGAACTATTGATATGCATATAAAATCAATAAGACAAAAATTAGATTTAATTAATGAAAATATTATAACTGTCAGAGGTATGGGGTATAAACTGACAGATGAATAATAATTTTATGAAGATATGATTAAAAATATATTTTATAAATCATTACTCATTTTGATACTTTCAAGTGCTCTAATGTTTATAGGAATATTATTTACTGTGCAGTATAATAATATTATGTATAGTCAGGTTATGATAGTAAATATTATGGAGATGCTTGAAAAGGAGATTGATTTATATAATATACAGACAGAAGATGCCTTTAGGAGATTCGTACTCCAGTCAGATAAAGAAGAATTGAGAATCAGTATAATATCTACTAATGGGGTTGTGGTCGCTGATACTATGACTAATATATCAACGAATCCTATGGGTAATCATACTAATAGAAGCGATGTTATAGAGGCTCTTCATAGTGTAGGTAATGAGCCTGCCTTCTCTATTAATACATCTATTAGTTATAAAACGCCTTATATGTATATATCCAAAAAAATTAAGGCTGATGATAATAAAGATTATATACTTAGAGTTTCAATTCCAATAGAATCTGTTAATAAATATTTGATAAGTTTTTTATTTACAGCGGTTATGGTTATAGGAATAGTTGTTGTTATT
>NZ_JARHYI010000059.1 GCF_029258575.1 Brachyspira sp.
CTAATGCCCCAATATTAGCCCAAGTCCATATAATATAAATTAAATCTTCATGTTCCTCTCCGATTTTACAATGCTCCCAATCAATTATAGCTTTTAATTTTCCTTTATTATCAAAAACTACATTAGGAGAACTTAAATCATTATGAACATAAACTTTTCCATTAAGATGTTTTTTAGATATTTCATTAATTTCTTTTAATGCATCAAGAACCTGATATATTTTTTCTAAAGGCATCATATAAATATACTGTTCTGTAGTTCCTTCTATATATTCATATATATCATACCCATCTTCATAACCATAATATCTTGGTACTTTATTATAATTATTATTTTGCATTAATTTAAGAAATTCATATTCTTTCTCATTCTTAGATCTGATCTTATAAATTTTATTTCCTTTGAATATGATCTTATTATTCTTTATACTTTTAGATTTGACAAATTTTTCTTCCAATCTTGAAAATTCTTCTTTGAGAGTATCCTTAATTACAGACTTTTTATATTTATCATTTCTAAAAATTAAACCAGCCTTATTATTCTGCTTACATAAGAAAAAATATAAATTCTCAGAATAAATTTCTTTATCTATATTATCTAATTTTAAATACTCTATTGATACATCTGCTGTATTTATTTCTTCTTCATATAGCTCTTTATATAAAAAATCATTATATTTGTTTATAAAAGAAATAATCTTATTTAATTTCTCCTCTCCTTTATATATCTTATAAATGGAATTAGAATTTATTATTCTATCAATAAATAATAAAATCATAATATTGAAAGAATATATTTTATAATTATTATCTTCATATAAAAATTTATTTATTGATAAACTGCCTTCTTCTAAAAAAAATAAATTAAAAAGATTATCATTTTTAAAAATTTCTAATATCAAATTTTCATACTTTGATATATCATCTTTAAATACATTAACAAAATTAAAAGCTCCATTTATAGTGATAGTAATATCATCTTTTTTCAATACATTATCAAATACTTTTTCAGAATATAAATGGAAATTCAATATATTTGTTAAATACTTAGGCTCTTTTTCTATTATAATATCAATAATAGAAAATATATTTTTGGCACTAAGATTATTTATCAAATTATTATCAATTAAATACTTAATACCATTTAATGATTTCTGTTCAATAATATAATCAGCTATATTTTTTTCATATTCATCATATACAGAAAGAATATTATCTTTTAATTTTAGTTCATCTAATAGCCCTTGATATTTTTGATAGTCATCAGTAAATGCAGTATATCTTAATCCTCTAGGTATAAAACCATTAAGCTCTTCGCTATATCCATTAATGATATAGTCTAGAGTAGTTTTTAATTTTCTCTCTATTAGAGGTATATACTCATATTTAAAATTTCTTTCACCTGAAACCATTTTAGAAAAATTAGTTTTTATAGTATCATAATCAGATTTATTTCCTTTTGTTTCTTTTATCAAATATAAAATTAAATCTTTATAATTAAGATTATTATTTTTTAATAATTCAAGCATTCTATTTTTTTTATCTGATTTATCCAAGTCCATATATCCTTAATATGTATTTATATTGATAATATAACATATATAGAAATTAAGTCAATAATAGTTGTCAAAAATATAATATAAAGTTGTCATTTTATATTGTTGACAAAATTAAAAAATATGATTAAATATCATTAAAATTGATTATAAGGTATACTATATGGATAAAAATATAGAAAATTTAAAAAATGATGAAAAATTGAATGATGATGAGATAAATACTTCAGGATTCGATGCTATAAATAAAACTTTTGATAAAATATATCCAAACCAAAAAGAACCTTTGCATTACAGACCTATAATATCATATCAACTTGGAGGACAGGATCCTCTTGACGGAATAAGTGTTTACATAGGAGAAGGATATTATCATTTTGTAACATATGGATTCAGTGAGCTTTATAAGAAAGAATCAGATAATAAAGAATACAGCGGATTTGGTTTTGAACTTACTTTCAAATTAAAAATGAATGATAATCAAATAAACAATAATAAAAATGATGATGCCCAAAATGATGAAATCAAAACAGTTATAGGTTTCTTACAGCAGCTTGCAAGATATGTATTCGAAAGCGGAGCTATTTTCAATCCTTATGAATATATATGGACAAAACAGAAAGAGGGAATAGATGCAAAACAAAAATCAAAAATTACAGGCTTTATAACTTTACCAGATGAAGCAGGTGAAATTGATACTCATAATGGAAAAGTAATATTTGTTGCATTATTGGGTGTCACTGACCGTGAACTTAATGCAATATATGAAAAAAAAATTACTGTAAGAGAATTGGCTCAAAAAATAGGAACAGATATTACAGACTACAATAGAGAATCTTTTATATAATTATTTTTTATATCCTAATTTTTCTGATTCCAGCAAATAATGTTTACTTTTCTCTGTGTATTCTTTCATCTTCTCTGCGGTAATAGTTGTTAATTTTGAATATTCATCATAAACTAATGATAAATAATAATAACTTTCAGCTAAAACAGAATTTGATTTATTATTTTTTATAGACTGCAAAAAATTATATTCAGCTTCTTTCAAATCTTTTACCTGTTTTTCTAATTTATATTTATATAGAGATGTTATAGCACTATTATTTAAAAGATAAAAATTCTTTTTTTCTATATTAAGTCCATTATTAATATCAATTTCAGCTTTATTCAAACTATCTATATCATTACAAATTTTATAATCCATTAAGTATAACCAGCCTCTATTTATATAAATAGATACATTATTATTATCTATATTTAATGCCTTATTATAATTATCTAAAGACATATTAAAATATTTCTTATCATGAGTGTTTTTATATTTTTCATTATAAAGATCTGAATATATAAGCAATGTACTCAAATCATCTTCATTATTATCAGAAACTACACTATTATAATCATTTAATGCTAAATCAAAATAATTTTCATTAGCAGTATAATGGTATTTTTTAGTATAAAGAACAGATCTGTTTTTCAAAGTATTAGTACTATTTTCTCCATTAAAACTATTAATATCAATGATTTTATTATAATCTTTTAAAGCCGCCTCAAAATATTTATCTTCTGATGTTTCTTCATATTTCTTATTAAAAAGTAAAGCTCTGCTCTTTAACATGGCAGTATTATTATCATTAAAACTCAATATTTGAGTATATATATTAATGGCATTATCATCATTTCCATTTTCAACCTCTTTTAAAGCCATTATAGATAATTCATTAATATTTAAATTTTCATCATTCTTATTTTTTTTAACAACATTCCAATATACATTGTCAGCATTCTTATTATATTTATAGTAATTATTTTTTAAAACTAATTTATCTCCATCATCATTTGTATTTATAGTTTTATCATCATCATTTAAATCTATAGAATTTATTTTATTATCATAATTACTGTCTTTATATTCAATATCATTAATATTTTTATCCTTATTAGTTTCAATAGCTTCTTTATTATCTCTAAATAAAAATAAAGATGCTATAAGAGTAAATACAGTAGCAGCAAATATAATACTTATAGTTCTTGTATCGATATTTAGTAATCCGCTATTATCTATAAATGCATTAAGACTGTTTATTCGAGGTGATATATATTCATCATATTTTATTTCCATTAAGTAATATAAATTTTTCTTTATATTATTTCTATTTAGAATATCATTTTTATTACTTAATTGAGTATTAGTTTGCAAATCATTTTTATATGAATAGCTTTTTGAATAGGTATTTGAGTTATATATCCAATAACATATTCCAGCAATCAATAAAATCAGGAACACAGTTATTAACATAATATTTTTCGAAGAGTATTTTTCTACTTCAGGTTCATAATTCTTATTAGTTTTTATAAAATTATGCTCTTCTTCCATACAAAAATCCCGATATTAGTAGATTATTTATCGGATTGCATTTTATAAAACAAATAAATTATGATAACTAAAAAGATTTTTTTTAAATCTTATTATTCTCGTAATATTCTTTAATCATATTAATAATTTTTTCATTGTTTGTATCATAAGTATAATCCAAAGCATTGTTTGAAGAATTATCTAAAGTATTAATATTAGCATATATTTAAGCAAAGTCTAAATTACATAAATATTTTCTCTCATAATTGCAATATCAAGTAGAATATTAACAGATTCATCATATCCATTTATTAAAGTCTGTATCAATGCAGTATATCACATATTATTTTGATGATTTATATCTATATCATATTCCAATATTTTATTTATTATATCTAAACTTTTAGAAAAACATGCTTCTATAAGAATACTGTTTCGTTCATTATTGCTCTTTTTTATATAAGACCATTTTTTTAATAAAGTGTCAAAATATTAAAATATCTCTGAGAAGCAGCCGCCATAAGAGCATCATATACGAAATTATTAACTAGATTAATATTAGCCATTTTGTATAAGTACATCTACTATATTTTCATGTCCATTAAAAGAAGCAAGCATCAAAGGAAATATTTTATCACTATCGAGTATATTACATTGATTCCATTATTTAATGACTCTACAACCCATTCATAATTGCCATACTCTGAATATATAAAAAGTCTATCATCATTTATATCACATTAATATTATCAATATAAAAATAAAGTATTTATTCATAATAATATCTGCCATGAAATGTATTACTATAATTAACTTGGACTATGTTAAATGTTTTTAAATTGACAAAAGATATGTATATAGTATAATAAAAATATGCTCACTACAATTATAATATTTATACCTATTATGTTAGCTTTGAGTTTATCAATATTTAGTATTTTTTATCTTTTCATAAGAGCAATGAAATTTATAATAGATAAATTATTTAATATAGATAAAAATTCATTAAATAAAATTTTTTTGATGATATTTATATCAGGAAGTATACTATTCACTATTTTTCATAATATTATGCTTATATACGATATTATATTAAATGGAGTAGAACTTCATACTTTTATTGATAAAGATAATCAGGTATATCTTTCAAATTTAATATTTTCAATTTTTCTTATATTAGAAAGTATAATAATTTCTTATATAAGCATATCAAAAAATAAAAAATTATTTAGAAATATTTCTTAAAAAATCAGCTGCTTCCTTCTGTTCTTTACGAATAGCAAATTCTAAAGCTCTTTCTCCGTCTTTATTTTTATGCTCTATATCAGCACCTGCTTCTATCAATATTTTCATTGTTTCTATATCATTAATACCAGCAGCAAACATCAAAGGACTTACAAGTTTGAAATTTTTGGCATTAACATCAGCACCTGCATCAGCTAATGCCTTTATTATATCATGTTCTTTTGTAAGAGCAGTATAAAGTAAAGCAGAAAATAAAGGTCTATCCCTCAAATTAACATCAGCTCCAGAATCTATCAAATATTTTGCAATTTCTACCTTTTTTTCAGCACATGCAAACATCAAAGCTGTTATTCCTGTTTTACTTCTAGCATTCATATTGGCACCCTGTTCTACCAAAAGTTTAGCTATATCAAAATAACCTTTTTTTGCACATATCATTAATACTGTAAATCTTGATTCTTCATCTCTAGCATCAACTAAAGTATTATCTGCCTCTAAACATTTTTTTACATTTTCAATATCATTATTTTTTACATATTCAACTATATCGGACATATAAAATCCTTATTAAATAATATTACTGCCATTTATAAGATTCTACAAACATAGTAGAGATTGATATACAAGCAACAGCCCAAATTAAAAAGAATATAACATTCTGTACATCTATCATACCCTTTGTAAAATCTGAGAAATATGTTGTTATTGAAATGGCATTCAATATCTTACTTGCCCCTGTAAACATTTCGCTAAGCCAATTGATAATATAAGCAAATATACCCATAGATACTCCCAAAATAGCAGCTACCAACTGGCTTTTTGATATACTTGTAGCAATAAGTCCAAGTCCTAGTATAGCAGTACCCAAAAGGAATAATCCTAAATATCCGCTGAATATTATACCAACATCAGGCTTTCCGAATATCATAAGAAGTATAGGATAAACAAAAGTCATAGCAAGTAAAGATACATATACAACTAATACTGATAAATATTTTCCTAAAACATATTGTAATGAAGTAATAGGAGCTGTCATTATAAGCTCAAAAGTACCTGAAGCTCTCTCTTCAGCTATAAGTTTCATACAAAGTATTGAAAGAAATAATATTGTAAAAAAACCAATATTATACATAGTGTTTTCCATAACTGCTAATCTGCTATAATAAATTTCTATTGTAAAAAAGTATCCAGTTAAAGCCAAGTATATAAATCCCAATATATAATACAATGGCGATACATAAAATGATTGAATTTCTCTTGAAAATACAACATATATATTTCTCATTTTTATATTAACCTCTCAATTAATTATTAATAGTTTCTTCTTCTTTCTGTAATTCTTTTTCATTAATAACTACATCTTTGATATATTTAGACTTATCAAAATCTTCATTCTTCTTTTTATCTGTAAAGTAAATGAATACCTCTTCCAATGATCTCTCTTTAGCTCTGATTTCTAAAACATCAAAATTATTATTAACTAAATGCTTAACTATTTTAGCCCTTGAATCGTTTCCTCTCTCACATTCTATAAGAATATCTCCATATGTATTTGCTTCAGCCTGTATAACACCATCAACCTCTCTAATGCATAGAAGAGCATCATTATATCTATCTGCCACTTTAAGTTCTATGTTTCCTCCGAGAATCTCCTTATCCATAGCCATTTTTAAACCTTCTATAGTATCCTCGGCTATTAATTCGCCGCTGTCTATAATTAAAGCTCTTTCACAAGTATCCTCAACTTCACTTAATATATGAGTTGATAATATAACAGTTCTAGTTCCTCCCAAGCTCTTTATCAAAGATCTTACCTCTATTAGCTGATTAGGATCAAGTCCGCTTGTAGGTTCATCTAATATCAATACTTCAGGATCATGTATTATTGCCTGTGCTATACCAGTACGTTGTTTATAACCTTTAGATAAATGACCTATTATTCTGTTTCTATATTTTGTAAGTCCTGTTATTTCTATAGTATTTTCTAATGCACTTTTTATATGTTTTCTAGATATCCCTTTTAGTTTAGCACAAAATCTAAGATAATCTATAACAGTCATTTCTGTATATAATGAAACATTTTCAGGCATGTACCCTATTCTTCTTTTAATTTCTATAGGATTATCATAAACCTCATAATCATCTAAATAAACATATCCGCTTGTAGCAGGCAAATAACCTGTAATAATACGCATCATAGTACTTTTACCCGCACCATTAGGTCCCAAAAAACCTACTATTTCTCCTTTATTTATAGTATATGATACACCTTTAAGTGCAAGATGTTCCCCATAATATTTAACTATATTATCAACTTTTATCATCAATAATCCTTTTAATATTTATTATAAATAAAAATTTCTATTTAAAGATTTATGTTTGTTAATTGTTATATTATCGCAAAATAATAATTTTTCAGTAATAAAAAATTATGATTTTGATTTGATATAGAAAAGAATTTTTAATATTATATTCAATGATAATAAAATAAAAAAGCCTGCCAATAAATAGACAGACCTTTTTTATTCAAAACTAAATTAATGTTTTTATTAACTAATCAATAATTACTGAGCAGCAGTATCGCCAGTATTTGCAGTACTTCCACCGTCGCCTGAAGCAGGTTTAATATTTTTTATAGCATCAACAGCAGCCTGTCTAACAACAACAAAATATTGATCATTCTGAGCTAAATCTATTAAATCGCTTAAAGCAGCCTGATCGCCTATTTTACCTAAAGCAACAGCAACTTCATAAACTATAGCTTGAGTTTTAGCTAATCTTAATTGGAAAAGTAAAGCAGCTACACCTTTAGAGCTACCTATTTCTCCTAAAGCCTGAGCAGCAGCGATAATATTAGAAGTTTCCTGTTCAGAATATAACATTTGAGATATATACTTTACAGAAGTTTCTGATTTAGCCGATTTTGCAGCCTGTAAAGCTTGATAACGAACCATAGAATCAGAATTTTGACGAGAAGGTGCATTCAAACCATAACTTACATATCTATTAATTGCATTTAATAAATTTTCAGAACTAGCACCTTTTTCACTCAAAGCTTTAAAGCACATAGCTTTTACTTGAGGACTTCCGCCTTCTATAGCAGATATTAAAAGTCTTTCATCTTGATTTGCCAAAGCATCTACAAAATTTTGTGTTAATTGTTCTCTTGGCTTATCGCCTGTAGTTGTTTCAGTTGTTGTTTCTTGAGCAAAAATAGATGACAAAGAAAATGCAAACATTAATGTTACAATAAATATTTTCTTGAGCATTATACAACCCCTTAATATATTAAGTTCTACTAATAATACTATTATTATTCAATAATTGCAAGTAAATTTAATAAATTTATAAAAAAATAATCATATATAAATATACTGTATTTTTCATTTTATACAAAAAGCAACATTAATAATATAATTAATTTTAATTTTTAATTAAATTAATATAAATTCTATGATAATCTCTTGCAAAAAGATGTATGTATTCTATAATATAAGTAACATAATATCATAATTTACTGGAATTGGAGAATATTATGAAAAAAATCATTAATAATATCAATAATATAATATTAGAAGAACTTGAAGGAATGCAAAAAGCATACTCAAATATAATTAAAGTTAATTACTCTCCTATATTTGTAACTAGAAGTGATAAAAAACATAAAGTAGTTTTAATTTCTGGAGGAGGCTCTGGACATGAACCATTACATGCTGGATTTGTAGGGTATGGTATGTTAGATGCTGCTTGTCCAGGTGAAATATTTACTGCTCCTACTCCTGACCAAATGGAAGAAGCGGTTAAAGCATTAAATAACAGTAAAGGTGCTGTATTTTTAGTAAAAAACTATACTGGAGATGATATGAATTTTCAAATGGCTGAAGATTTATGCAAAGCTGATGGTATTGATGTTAGAAGTATTATTATAGATGATGATGTATCTGTAAAAGATAGTTTATACACTATTGGAAGAAGAGGTGTAGGTGCTACTGTATTCTTTGAAAAGATATGTGGGGCATCTGCTGAGAGAGGTGATGATATAAATAAAGTATTAGAATTTGCAAATTATTGTAAGGAAAATGCCCGTTCTATAGGTATGGCTCTTACTTCATGCACAGTTCCTGCAGCTGGAAAGCCTACATTCAGCATATCTGATAATGAAATAGAAATGGGAATAGGTATACATGGAGAGCCAGGAAGAGAAAGAATGAGTATGAAAACATCTTATGAGATAGCTGAAATAATGATGGAGGCAATATGTTCTGATATACCCTATAAAAGCGGAGATGAGGTTATTTGCATGGTTAATGGTATGGGGGCTACTCCATTGATGGAACTTTATGTATTATATAATGATGTTATGAAAATAGCTGAAAAAAAAGGAATAAAAGTAGTAAGAAATTTAGTAGGAAATTATGTTACTTCTATAGATATGGCTGGTGCTTCTATAAGTTTGATGAAAGTTAATGATAATATAATAAAACTTTGGGATTATCCCGTTCATACTGCTGCATTAAGATGGGGAATGTAAATTTTTTAAACTTTTAATTTAGTTTATTCAATCGGAGTATAAAATGTATAACAAAGAAAAAATTAAACAGTGGCTCATAAATTTATCAAATACTTATGAAAAAAATAAAGATTATTTAACAGAATTAGATTCTGATATTGGGGATGCTGATCATGGCATTAATATGAACCGAGGATTTTCTTTTGTAAGAGATATGATTAATAATCTTGATAATAATGCTTCTATATCTTCTATATTCAAACAAACCGCTACTCTTTTAATAAAAAATATAGGAGGATCATCAGGTCCTTTATACGGCACTTTTTTTCTTAATGCAAGTATGGCTTCTTCAAATAAAGATGAATTAAATTTGAATGATATAGCTGATATATTTAATAAAGGAACTAATGCAATAGCAACATTAGGTAAATCAAAAGAAGGCGAAAAAACTATGCTTGATACTTTATTTCCTGCAGTTAATGCTATGAAAGAAAATTCAAATAATGATGAAGAAGATTTCAAAAAGAAAGTTCTGATTGCATCGGAAAATGGTATGAAATCCACTATAGATATCATAGCTACTAAGGGAAGAGCTAGCTATTTGGGAGAAAGGAGTAAAGGTCATCAGGATCCTGGAGCAACATCTTCATATATGATGATAGAAGAATTGATAAATGTATTATAAAAATTATATTAATAAGGATTTAATGTGGTTAGTTTAGTATTTGTTTCACATAGTTATCAACTTGCTGAAATTACAGCAAAATATATAAAAGAAGTTACCAATACAGATATAAAAATATCTTTTTCAGGAGGAAGTGGAGATAATCATCAGGAACTTGGTACAGATGCAGTTGAAGTTCTTAATGCTATAGAAAGTGTATATTCCAATGACGGAGTAATAATATTTTGTGATTTGGGAAGTGCTTTGATAAGTTCGGAACTTGCAATATCAATGCTTGAAGAAGAAAAATCTAATAATGTAAGACTCATATCGGCAGCATTTATAGAAGGCGGTATAAATGCTGCTATACAATCTTCTTTGGGTAAAAATATAAATGAAATTATTAGCGAATCTTTGAATAGTTTGACTCCGAAAATATCGTATATAAAAGATAAAGCTGATTATGCATATAATAGTGATATATCAGATGATTTAGAATTCAAAGATTATATTAAAGGTGAGTATAAAATATTATTAGAAAATGGTTTTCATGCTAGACCTGTTTTTATGTTTATTAATATAATAGCAAATTCAAAAAGCAATGTATATATATCTAATAAAACTAAACATAAACCGCCTGTATCTGCTGATAGTGTAACTAAAGTAACATTATTAAATATAGAATATGGCGACATAATGGAAATATATGCTAAAGGTCCTGATGCTGAACAGGTTTTGGAAAGATTTGAATATTTAGTTAATGGAAAATTTGAAACTAGAAATAAAACAAATAAATCAAAAGATATAGACAGCAATTACACAATAGTTTCTGAGGGTACTGTAAGCGGAAAAGCTATGTATATGTATTTTGGTATAAGTGTAAAAAAAGAGCATATAAAAGACAGTAATTTAGAAAAAGAAAAACTTAATGCTGCTATTGATAATGTAAAAAAAGATTTATTGTCTCAAAAAAGTATAATCGAACAGAAAAATTTGCAGAATAATGAATATCTTATATTTGAAACATATATATCAATGCTTTTTGATGATTATGTGTTGAAAGAAGTGTATGATTTAATAGATAAGAAAAAATATTCAGCAGCTTATTCTTACAATAAAGTAATGAAAAATATATTTAAAAGTTTTGATGCTTTAGATGATGGATACATAAAAGAAAGAAAATATGATATAGAAGATATATTACATCAAGTATTAAAATATTTATTAGATGTAAAAATCAATATGCCTGATGAAGATAATATAATACTTATAGTAGATAATATATATGCCTCTATTGTAACTGAAATAGGACAAAATATAAAAGGTGTTATTTCTGTTAATGGAAGTTCAGTATCGCATGCTGCAATATTATTAAAATCATTAAACATACCTTATGTTATATTCCCTTCTGCTATGCAACTTAAAGGAAAAGATATAATAATTGATACAAAAAATGAAGAAGGAAAAGTCATTTATTTAAATAAATAATTGTTTTACTATACTAACTTTATATTGTTTTATAAAGATATTATGGGGACAATTTTATATAAATTGGGAAATGACAATGAATCTCAACAACATAATCATAGTTGTAATAGTCGCTATAGTAATATTATGGCCTATTATGAAAAAGATAACAAAAAATATCAAAATAGAAAATTCTGATAGTATACATATAGCCTGTTTGTACGGTGATCTTTCAAAAATTAAAAGATTAATAGCCTCTGGAGTAAATATCAATTCAAAAGATTTCAGTAATAAAACCCCTTTGATGTATGCCGCTGAAGATGGTGCCATAGAAACAATAGAGTATTTAATAAAAAATGGTGCTAATATCAATGAAATAGATGTACGCGGTGATAGTGCTTTGATAATAGCTGTAAAAAATAACAATATAAAAGCTTCTCAAATATTGATAGAAAATGGTGCTAATTTAGAAATAAAAAATGAAGATTATAAAGATGCACTTAATATAGCTAAAGATATGGAATATAAAGAAATTATTGATTTTATAGAAAATAAAAGAGAAGATAAATAAATTATCTCTCTTATATATTTTATCTATATTAATTATTATTATTGCTTCTAGTTATATTCGTAGAACCGCATATAGGACAATGTGATACTGAATCCTCAATTATATCATCGATTTGTGTAATATCATCATCTTCTGATATATTAATTTCCTTATCATCTACTGCCCAAAAATTGGAGCAATCTTTACAATAAAAATGTATTAAATATTCTCTATAAGTTGGATAATTGCCTTCGATTTTTCTATATCCATCTATGATATTATCTGACATAATAACTCCTAGTAAATTTAATATAGGTAATTTAATATTTTTTTGTAAAAAGTCAATTTTTTAATCATATTTTAAAAAATTATAATAATAAAAAAGATAACCCCACATATAATAAAACAGACAAATAAATGTAAAGTAATATAAAATCTATTGCAATAAATTAATTTTAACGGTTTTTAATTCAAAAATATAATTTTTTTAACAATTTTCAATTATAAAATATAATTAACACATAAAAATATATTTACACAATATAAATATTATTTGCCTTATATTTACTTTTTAATATTGTAAGTAATTTTTTTTAAATATTGTAAAAGAACTTAACACTATTTTAATTATCGATTATAATATAAAAAAACAAAGAATTATCTATGAAAAACATTTTTAAACACATAATTTTATCAATCTGTAATAATTATTTTTGCGTATAGTACTTTTTCTAATGAAATAGTAATACAAACTAATCAGTTTCCTAAAAAAGCTCAAGATTTTATAAAATCTTATTTTCCTACTGATCTAATAGTTTAAAGAAGATCATATAAAGTTGAATTAGATAGCAGTGTAGAAGTTGATTTTAATAGAAATGGAGATTGTACTGATGTATCTTCAAAAAAATACTACATTACCTACTAAATTTATACCTGCTAATATATTAAAAACTGTTCAGAAAAAATATGCTCAAGTTGCTATATTAGAAATCGGCAAAGAATATTTAAACTATAAAATAAAATTAGTAAACAACAGAGAAATCTATATTGATAACATCGGAAAATCATTGAGTATAAATTATACTAATAACAAAGTACAATAAGGGTTAGCTTTTGCTAATACTTATTTTTTTATTTTAAATCATAAAAATACTTTTTGCCTCTAAATATATCTTCAGACAATATTCTTTGAGCATTATTTTCTTTATATGATAAACTATCTTTAGATACTTCTAGCCTTAATATTTTTTTATTATCATTACTATAAAAGCTATTATAAAATCTTATAATATTATCAGTTTTATCCTTATACAAAAGAGATATTATAGAGTTTGTATAATTAACCCTAGTATTAGCAGCTATAAACATAGGGATATTTTCAGGAGGAAATCCATCTTCTTCAAATTTATAATAACCATTTGTACCATTCCATATAAGCATTGGAGATATAGTATAGGAATCAAAAAAAACTTTCTTTATCTTTTCATCTATACTTGAATTATGTATTATTGTTTTCAAATACGGATAGAGATGATCATGTTTAAATATTATAATTGCATTAGGATATTTTTCTAATATTATATTTTTAGTATCTATTATATCCTTTGCAGATAAGGCGGAGTTTTCCATAGTTTCTATAAGTACAGGTATATCTCTTTTATCTATTTTGTCCATTAATCTTTTATTATTACCATATACATTCAAATCATTATCGATATGTCCTCCAGCATGCCCCATTAATGTAAAACCTGACACAAATACAGGCTTATCATAATCATTAGTCTTTATAAAATTTTTTATATTTGTAATTCCAATATTAAATACAATATCTTCCATTCCAATATTGGGAAATAAATAATCAAGATAATAAGTTACATCAGATTCTTCTAAAGCTACAGTATGATACCCATTCTCTTTCATCAAATAAGGCAAAGCTGTATATATAGGAGTTTTCTGTTTTTTGGGAAATATTGGAGAAGTACCAGTTAGTCCTGATATCCTTGCAAATAAACTTCCGTAGCTATCATTAGGTCCAACCTTTGTAGAATTGCTTGCCCATTCTCTGTATTCTTTGGGAAAAGGATCCTTATCTATCAATGGAAGGAAATGTTCATAATCATAAAAAGATTCCATGAATATTATAAACACATCTCTTTTTTCATTACCATCATATGGAAGTATTAAATTTGATATATCCCTTTTTGATTCTTTTTCTTTTAATAAATTATATGCATATTCTACATTTTCTTTACTAGCATTTACTTTTACAGATTTGTCATATGATATTCTATAACTTATTGTATTAATAATTCCGTACTTATTGGATATATCTGTGTAATCAATATATAAAGAATCAATTTTTATAGGTCTAAAAAATGATATATAAGTAACCAAAATTACTATTAAAGTCATTATCACAGATTTTTGAATATTTGTTTTTGATATTTTATAAAGTCTATATATAAAATATAAAGCATAAGCAAGTAAAAGTCCGAAATATAAAATAGTAGCAGAAACTGTTATAATTTTCATGTATAAAGGAAGTACCTCTATAAGTGAAGGATATAAATCAGGCATATCTGTAAAAAATAATGGTTTTGATTCAACTGTAATACCTATAGGCTCTATTGTGTAAAATGAAAATACAGAAACTATTATAAAAAAATATGAAATAAATTTCTTCCTATTTGATAGTATATAGGATATTATGGCAAATAAATAAACATACAAAATATCTATAATGCTAAAATCCATTTTATTTACAGAAAACATAGGAAATAACAATTGAGTTATAGAATAGTAAAGTACTATAATAAATACAAAAGATAGTATATAGAAAATATTCTTTTTAAATATATTGTTTTTCATTTTATCATCCGAAAGTAAAAAATACATTGTGAAATTATAATATATATATTTTTTTATACAATTTATTTTTTATAAATTATTTGTATAAAAAAATTATAACTAATGTAAAATACATCGATTTTATAATATATTATATTATGTTACTATAAGCTAGTAATATAAAGACTAGGAATAAAAATGAAAGCAAGCGTTAAAATATTCTTTGCTTTTACTTTTATTTCGTTTGCTAAAAGCGGATTAGAGTTATATATTTTTGTTCATCTTGGTATATGACTAGGAATTCATTATTATAATACTACTTCTTCCTATTTTACTAAAGATAAGAAAAATAAATATGATAGCATATAAGTAATAATGCAGTTACTTCACAAGTAGGTTTAGAAGTATGTATATTATTTCAGGCAGAATACAGATTAGAACTTAATAAAGATATTGATTTTAGTTTTATGATTGAAATATGATACAGTAGGGATACTTTTAATTATAGATTAAAAGACAGAGATAATGGTTCTATAGATTTAAAAATGCAAAATTACAGGTATACAACAATTCAATTATAAAATATTTTCTTTAGGTTTTGGTATTGAGTTTAGTATTATTATCAATAAGGCTGTAATAGTGATGATTTCAGTAAGAAAACTATATATAAAAAATATCCTTACTGGCATATGGGGATATACCGTTTTGAAATAGACAGCAGAATGAATAAATATACTGATATAAAAATAAATGAGAAGATATATGTTTTAAGATGCATAGCACTCATAAGAACAGCCGTCAATTCTCAAGAATTTATTAATAATGTAAGAGCTAATAAATCTCAATTACTTTCTTCTATAAATGATACATATAATATACATAAGTGATAAATGAGATCCTGATAAACTTGTTGCCTGAATACACTCTCCTGAATATGATTTTATAAATAATTTTTTATAAATCTATTGTATAAAAATTAAAATAATTATAATATTATTAAATTAATAATAAAAAAATAAAGTTGGTTATAATAATATATGAATAACATTGACAAATTATATGATAAACCTAGAGAAGAATGCGGAGTTTTTGGTATTTACTCAAAAGAGATAAAAAAAGATATACTAAAAACTTTAAACTATGCTCTTTATTCATTACAGCATAGAGGACAGGAAAGTGCAGGTATTACAATATCGAATTACAAACATTTATTCACATATAAATCTATGGGACTTGTATCCGATTTATTTTCGAGCAATATACCCAAAGATACTGAAGGCAATATAGCCATAGGTCATGTAAGATATTCTACAACAGGGGAGAGTAAAATAGAAAATGCCCAGCCTCTTGAAAATCTTTTTAGATTAGGACAAATAGCAATAGCCCATAATGGAAATTTAACTAATGCTGAAGAATTAAGATATGAATTAGAAGAGTCAGGTGCAACATTCAATGCCACTTCTGATACCGAAGTAATAATTAAACTTATAGCTAGAAAAACTGTAAATAATTTTATAGAAGGTATAAAAGAATGCATTAATATCATTAAGGGAGCTTTTGCTTTGGTAATAGTTGTAGACGGAAAACTTATAGGGGTAAGAGATCCTTATGGTATAAGACCTTTATGTTTGGGTACAAATGAAAATGGGGATTACTTTATATCTTCTGAATCATGTGCTTTGGATGCGGTAGGTTCTAAATTCATAAGAAACATAGAAGCGGGAGAAATGGTTATAATAGATGAAGACGGAGTAAAATCTTTTAAATATACAAAAGAAGATATCAAAAAACATTATCCTTGTGCATTTGAACATATATATTTTGCACGTCCTGAAAGCAATATAGACGGTATTAATGTTTATAATGTAAGATTTCAAACAGGCGTATTATTGGCTAAAAAGAATAAAGTTGATGCGGATATAGTTATAGGTGTTCAGGACTCAGGTACTATAGCAGCATTGGGATTTGCCAAAGAAAGCGGTATTCCTTATAGTATAGGATTAGTAAAAAATAGGTATATAGGAAGAACTTTTATTATGCCTGAACAATCTTCAAGAGAAGAAACTGTTAAATTAAAATTCAATCCGATAAAACATTTAATAGATGGAAAAAGAGTTATATTAATAGATGATTCATTGGTAAGAGGTACTACAAGTAAAATATTAATAGATATTGTAAGAAAAGCTGGAGCAAAAGAAGTACATTTTAGATCTGCTTCTCCTGTTATCAAAAGCCCATGCTATTATGGTGTTGATATATCTTCCCAAAAAGAATTAATAGGTGCTAAACTTTCTGTAGAGGAGATTAGAAAAGAAATTAATGCTGATACTTTGGAATATCTTACTATAGAGGACATGCTTGAAGCTTTGCATAATCATAATTATTGTATAGGATGTTTTACAGGTAACTATCCTACGGATATACCGAAAAAGATTAATTCTGAAAAGAGCTGTTAACATAACTTTAATTATATAATTATAAATAAAATAAAAATTAATTGACTTTTTTATTAATCAATTTATCATATAATAAAAGTCAATTAACGAGGTTATTATAAGTATGAAAGAAGTTTCCTATCAAATATGCACAAATGAAGAGGAATTGGTAGATGCTATAATTTCAGATAATGATGTTATTTATATAGCACATAAACTCGGAAATAAAATTTCAAATATCAAAAATACTGGTAAAATCGCATGGGGTGTTCTTATAGGAGGAGTTTTAGTTGCAGTTACTGCTATAATATCATCAAAAAAGTTTGGAAAAGATAAGGCATTAATAGCTTCTTCTATAGCAACTATTCCTTCAGTTGGAATAGCAATTATATATATAGGACTTCCTTCAACAATATCATTAATACAGATACTTATTTATGCTTATAAAAAAAATGATGGTATAAATGGGGCTAAAGATATAGTTCATATATTAAGAAACAATTACTATATAGCTGAAAAAGACAAAGAGAAACTTACACTCAAAAAAACTGCTGATGAAAAAGTAAAAGAAGTAAAAATAACAGAAATTAAACAAAAAGAAGAAGAATAAAATATTATAAAAAAGACTTTGCCTAGTATAAATATTAAGCAAAGTCTTTTATTTTTTTATAAATTATTAAGTCTATTCAAAACTTCTATATAAGCCTCTTCAATAGATCCTAAATCTCTTCTAAATCTATCTTTATCCAATTTTTTACCAGTTTCTTTATCCCAGAATCTGCATGTATCAGGAGTAATTTCGTCAGCTAAAAGTATTTCTCCTTTTGAATTCTTTCCAAATTCTATTTTGAAATCAACTAAAGTAATACCTATTTTATCCAAAGCATCTTTCAATAAATTATTAACTTTAGCAGTTACTTCATAAATATATTTTAATTCATCATAAGTAGCAAGTTTTAAAGCAACAGCATGATGATCATTTATTAAAGGATCTCCATATTCATCATTTTTATAGCAAATCTCAAATATAGTATTAGTAGGAACTGTACCCTCTTCCATTCCTAATCTCTTTGCCATAGAACCAGCTATTAAATTTCTAACTATTACCTCTAATGGGAAAATTTGAACCTTCTGACAAAGCTGTTCTCTATCATTTAGTTTTTCTATGAAATGTGTTTTAATTCCATTTTTTTCAAGCATCTTAAAAAGAAGAGAAGTTATCTCATTATTCATAACTCCTTTATCTTTAATAGAACCTTTTTTCTCACCATTAAAAGCAGTAGCATCATCTTTATAATAAACAATAATCTGCTCAGCATTATCTGTATAATATATCTTTTTAGCCTTTCCTTCATACATCATTTCTTTTTTTTCTTTGGACATATATTAACTCCTATACAGTTAAACTTTTTATATACTTTTATATTATACATCTTTTTTCATTATTTTACTATATATTATAAAAAAATAATTAAATATCAAATTCTATAGGCTTATCATTATCAGCAATAAAATCTTTTTTCATTTTTTTTCTATATTCTATAAGTTTATTTTTGATTTCAGGATATTTTAAAGCAAGCATCTCAACTGCAAGCATAGCAGCATTATAAGAATTATTAATACCGACAGTGGCAACCGTAATAGGTTTAGGCATTTGAACTATAGATAAAAGGGCATCCATACCGTCAAGATTACTAGCACTGATAGGAACTCCTATTACTGGAAGTACAGTTTTTGAAGCTATTACTCCCGGTAAATGAGCAGCAAGACCAGCACCTGCAATTATCACTTCAAAATTATTATTTTCAATATCTTTTATAGTTTTCTCAAGATGTTCTGGTACTCTATGAGCGGATAATACAAATGCTTTATACTCAATTCCAAACTCTTTTAAACAAGAAGCAGCTCCTTTCATCTTCTCTGTATCAGATCTGCTTCCAAATATTATAGCCACTTTCATAATATTCTCCTAATAATAAATTTTTTACTATATTATAAACAAAAATATACTATAGTGCAAATATATTATACAAATAGTTTTTATATAAAAAACAGGCTTATTTTTTTATGATATTATCCATATATTTAGTATCTTTACTTCCACATTTAGGTCTACCTAGAACAGAACCTATTATACCTCCTATAATAGGTTTTGAATGTTTAAAAAATATTTTACCGCAAATATATTTTTATAAAAATTAGACTTTGAAAAACTTCATTAAATCAACAAGTTCTCTAGCCTGTCCCATCAATGCCTCAGAAGCAGCTGTAGCCTCTTCAACTAAAGAAGCATTCTGCTGAGTAGATTGATCCATCTGTGAAACAGCTATATTTACCTGATCCACACCAGCCTGCTGTTCTACCGCCATAGCACTAATATCCTGCATAATTCTAGAAGTATCCTCTATTTTCTGTTCAATATCCATAAATATTTCTTTAGATTTTCTAGCAGTATCTGTAGCTGTTTTGATCTTATCATTAGAATCTGCAATTAATGCTGTAATATCTTTAACAGAAGTTTGACTAGTTTGAGCCAAATTTCTAACCTCAGCAGCTACAACTGCAAATCCTTTACCCTGCTCTCCTGCACGTGCCGCCTCTACTGCAGCATTAAGTGCCAATATATTAGTTTGAAACGCTATATTCTCAATAATCTTAATAATATCAGTTATTTTATTACTAGCATCATAAACAAGTTCTATATTATTAGTAGTAGCTTCAATGATTTCTCCAGCCTCCTGAACTGCCTTTTCAGAATCCTGCATCATATGATTGCCTCTAAGCGAATTATCTGCTGAAGATTTTATGGTAGAGGCAATTTGTTCCATAGATGAAGCTGTTTCTTCCAAACTAGATGCCTGCATTTCTGTTCTTGTAGATAAATCTGTATTACCCTGTGCTATTTCTGTAGTAGCATCTGCTATTTCTTTAGAACTGTCTAATACATTGACAATGATATCTCTTAAATTAGACATCATATTATTAAAACTTCTAAGTAAAGATGCAAATTCATCATTTCTCTTTAATAAGCTTTCATCTATTTTAGAAGTTAAATTTCCACTGGATATTTCTGAAGCTAAATTTACACATAATCCCAAATTTTTTCCTATAATTTTAGCTAAGAATATTAAGAAAATAGCAATAGATATACCAACCGATAATAAAACTATAAAAAACAATATAGTATCTTTTTTAACATTATTAGAAGCACTCTGTAATGCCATATTATTATTATTTTCTAACAAATCAAAGAATTGATTAATAGGTACCATTATTTCAGATACTCTTTTCTCATATTCATCACCATTAACTAATTCTATAGCTTCCAATTGTCTTTCTTTATATTCAGGAGCTATAACTCCATCTGCATTCTTCGGAATTGATTTTATTATATTCATAGCTCTCATTTCTAATTTAACTAATTCTTCAGATCTTTGCTTTGATAAAAGTAAATAATCAAACATATCTTTAGTAAAATTTAAATCTCTCATAATATCAGAATAAGATTTAGTTTCTCCATCTTGATACGGTTTATTTCCACTACCCAAATATAAAGACCAATATAATCCTCTATCATAATTTAAAGGTGCAGCTTTGTTTCCTCCTGATATAGCTATACAATCATTATAAGCTCTTTCATATTTTTCATTTCCTGTTGCCACATAACTTCTAATAAATTGAGTTAAATATGCAGAATTTTGCTGATATTGTCTTGCTATAGCTGAAGATTTTATGGTATTCTGATAAATATTACTATAATTAATAACACTTCTAAACATTTTGAATTGCAAATATATTAATAAGAAAGTAACCAAACATATATAAATACCAAATACAATGAATCTAGTTCTAATTTTCATATATAACCTCAGATAGTTTTTTATAATTCTCGGCATTATAAATTTATAATTAAAATACCTATATTAAAATATAATAAAATATTATATAAATATATAAAAATTAATATAAAATACTTGAATATTTTTATAATAAATTTAAAATGATTGAAATAAAAAATGGAAATAAATTATGAATGATAAAATATTAAATATAAAAATAGGATTTGCTAGTATAGTAATATTTAGAGATATATTAAAAACAAAAGTGATAAAAAAATTAATTTTATTTTTGGAAGTTTATGATGATACTAATAAAATAAAAGTATGCAATTATTACTCAGATTTCTTATATGAGCTTTTTAAATATAATGACAATATAGGAGATTATATATTAAAACAAATATTAAAAGACGAAAATATTTATATACATAAATGTACAAGAAAAGAAAGTATAAATAAAAATTTAGAAGAAACATTAAAAAATGAATTGGAGTTTTTCTCCTATTTATCATCTTTTGATTTCAGTAGTTTATTTGAATACGATCACTCTAAAAAAATATCACAATTAGAATGTAAAAATATAAATTTCTATGATATCTATATTTCACATATAAAAGAAATAGCAACAAAAGGTTATGGCATATTTTATAAAAACAATATGTTTACTTTAGATGATAAGAAAAATATAATACCTGCTAAATATCAGGATAAACAGGATATTAAACAGTTATATGGTTATGAAAGCGAGAGAAACAAAGTTATATCAAATACAAAAGCATTGTTATATGGAAAAAAAGCAAACAATATACTACTTTATGGAGATGCTGGTACTGGAAAAAGCAGCACTATAAAAGCTATTGCCAATATGTTTGCTGATGAAGGTTTAAGACTTATAGAAGTTAAAAAAACTCAATTATCATTTATAACTGATTTAATAGAAAAATTAAGTTTAAGTCCTCTTAAATTTATTATATTTATAGATGATTTAACTTTCTCATCAAATGATGATACTTTTACATATTTAAAAGCAATACTTGAAGGTGGAGTCAATTCTTTTCCTACAAATGTTGTAGTTTATGTTACTTCAAATTATAGAAATTTAATAAAAGAAAATTTTAATGATAGAACAGGTGATGATATTCATATAGAAGATACAATTCAGCAAATAATGAGTTTAACTAATAGATTTGCAATAGTAATAACTTTTCAAAGACCTGATAAAGATTTATTTATTGATATTGTACTATCATATGCAGATTATAATAAAATAAAAATGAATAGAGAAGAACTTATAAAACAAGCAGAAAGTTATGCTATAAGAAGTTCTGGAAGAAGCCCTAGAGCGGCAAAGCAGTTTATAGAAACTTTATTATAATCTATTTTTCAATGTATTTATATACTTTTAATTTATCATCTCCTGAAATGAGTTTAGCATCACTAGGTAAATTATTTACTATATCATTATAGGGCTTTGATTTTCCAGTAGTTTTTAATCTAATATTTTCTACTTCATAATATATAAAATAAGTTAATTTTGAATTATCATCTCTATTCCAATATAAATTAGGAAAGTAAGCTAATTTCATATTATCAAAATAATGTTCATCATAAGGTATTATTTTGAATGGTTTTCCCTCAGCATCTTTTGATATTGCAGTTAATATATTTCTAAATTTATTTTCTGTATAAGGAGCTTCAAATAAATTATAATATCTTACCATATGAAAAAATCCCATATTTACAGTATTTAAAGTAAGAAATACCATAATTATTAATAATAACTTATTTTTATTTTTTATAAGTTCATTAAAGAATATAATTATAGTTACAAAAGAAAAAGCAAATATACCATATAAATATCTAAATGTTCCCGGAGCTGATTTAAATATAAAAAATGCTAAACAAGTAGCTGGTATAAATAATAAATAAAATATAAATCCTTCTCTTTCAATAATGCCGACACTTTTTTGCATATTAATCTTTTTTGATTTTATTAAAAATATTATAGAATATATAAATGCTGATAAAGAAATAACAGCTGTAATTACTAAAAATATCATACCTATAACAAAAGTATTTTCATTAAACCAAAAATAATTTATAGGAGTAGAATTAGTTCCATACAAAACAGAAAGTTCATTAGTAGGAAAAATTAATATTGAATAAACTTGAGGCAATCCTTTAAAATTTGAACCGCTTTGCATATGAAGCATTAAATTTGTATTGAAAAATCCATTTTTTATTTCTGAAACTAAATAAGGCAAATATGTTAAAAATGAAATAAATACGCCTAATAAATGTGCTTTAATATATTTTAAAGTTCTTTTATATCTAATTATAAGATAAAAAATAGTTGTAGGCACCACAGAAAAGAATACTGCAATATGCCCCTGTGCCATTAATGCTTCTATTGGAAAAATAAGCATTGCAGATACAAAAATAAGTTTTTCATCATTATTTGATACATATTCTGAAAATACAATAAAAAGTATAAAAGAAAGCATTAAAGGTATATTAGGATTCCAAAAATCATTTGAAGAAAAAATAACATATCCATTTGTTAAAATTAATGCAGATAATACCGCACATAAATATAATGAAAATCTTCTGTATGTCCAAAATAAAAATAAAGCAAGTATGATCATACAAAGTACAATATAAATGATTCTAGCTCCCGTAAGAGAACTTCCTCCTAAAGTATAGCAAAACAAATAAAGTATATAATAAAATCCTCCAGGTATTCTGGCATAAGTATCATTATCAGTAACATATTCAGGATTCATTAATCTATTTCCAACAACAGGAATAGTTTTATTTTCATAATACTGCTTCATATCATAAAGATGGTATATTGGATCTATATAAAGAGCTGTTCTATTAAAAGCATAAAAATGTATAAAGACAGCCGAAACTATAGAAATTAATATTAAAACTATTATTATTCTTTTCACTATCTACTCCTTACGGTCTTATAAATTTTTCTTTATCTATCTTATAAATATAAAGTGTTGAATTATTTGTTATTAGAAGGGCATTAGTATTAATATAATTCATATAATTAGAAATACTTTCTAAAGATCTAGATCTGGATTCTGCTAAATTAATAATAATATAAAAATTAGTAGAATCATTAACTTGATTTATATTAATATTAGGAAAATATACCATAGAAATATCTCTATATAAATAATTATAACTTCCGCTATATACAAGTTCAATACTGACTTCTTTTTCATCTAAAACCGAAAGCATATTTTTAAGTTCCTTCTCACTTAAATCTTTCTCATAATATTTAATATATGTATACAATTGCAAAGCTAATACAAAAATATTAACAAATATTAAAATAGAACTTAAATAAAACCATTTATTATTAAATTTAATTATATCTGTTTTTTGTACCAATAATAAAAGTATTGGTACATATGATAATGCAAAAAAAGTATACATATAATGAATTTTAGCAAACTGTCCAGAAAAAAGATTTAATAATATTGTTAATGGTATAAGCATAAAAAATATAATCAGCATTTCAATTAAAATTCTTTCATTATTTGAAACAGCCTTATATTTTTTATTAAACAAAAAGTGCAAGCCTCTTATAATAGATACAAAAGATAATATTAAAGTAATTATTAAAAACAATACTCCCAATATACCTATAGGATAAAGATTAAACCAAAAATTAACAATGCTTGCAAATTTACTACCATAAAAAAAAGAAATTTCATTCGTCGGAAATATGGCTATGGAATGTATTTGAGGAAGTGGAAATTTAGTAAATCCATCTTTTACCAAAAACGCCATTTTTAAATTTGAAAAATTACTTTGTATTTCAGATCTTAAATAAGGTAAATATTCTAAAAAAGATATAAATACTCCTAAAATCCAATACATTATATATTTAAATGTACGTTTGTATCTAATTATAAGATATACTATCACAGTAGGAATTATTGAAAAAAATGCAAAAAAATGTCCCTGTGCTATTATCGCTAATATAGGAAAAATGAGAATAGAAGAAATTCTCACTATATTTTTTCTAGTATCATTCTCATTATAGTCATCAATATATTCAAATAAAAAGATAAACAACAAAAAACTAAATATTAAAGATAAACTAGGATTCCAAAAATCTGTACTTGAAAGAACAACATAACCATTACACAAAATTAATGGAGATATAAAGCCTGTAATAAATAATCCAAACCTTTTATAAATCCAAAATATAAAAATATATAAAATTGTCAAATTAAATATTAAATTTAATGTTCTAGCAATTAATAAATTTTCACCTGAAAGCTTATAAAATATAGTATAAAAAATATAATATGCCCCTCCTGGTACTCTAGGAGTTGTATATTCTTCATCTATTATTTTAGAAGCTATAAATCTAGAACTTGTAGTTGGTAATTTTCCGCTTTCATACCATTTCTTCATATCATAAAAATGCTGAACCTGATCTATGGAGATATATCTATTAGGTATTATATATAAATCAAGAAAAAAATTTACAATAATTGAAAATAATAATAAAGTAATAGGTATTATCGTATATTTATTTAATTTCATAAAAATCGTATTATGATTACTCCTTATACCAAATGGCAAGCACAATAATGTTCGCTTTCAACCTCTCTAAACTCAGGAACTTTCTCTGCACAAATAGCCTCAGCTTTAGGGCATCTGGTTCTAAATTTACATCCTGAAGGAGGATTAATAGGAGAAGGTATTTCACCAGAAAGTATTATTCTCTGTTTAGTTTTTGCAATAGAAGGCTCAGATATAGGTATTGCTGAAATCAAAGACTGAGTATAAGGATGCTTTGATTTTGTGTATAATGATTCGCTGTCTGTAAGCTCTACAATATTACCCAAATACATAACACCTATTCTTTTTGATATCTGACGAACTATCGCCAAATCATGAGCAATAAACAAATAAGTAAGTTTCATATCCTGCTGCATATCATAAAGCATATTAATAATTTGAGCCTGAATAGAAACATCTAATGCTGATACTGGTTCATCGCAAACTATAAACTCTGGATTAACTGCCAAAGCTC
>NZ_JARHYI010000063.1 GCF_029258575.1 Brachyspira sp.
CCAAGACCTCATGAAGAAGTTGAAAGCATATTAAAATAATAAAATATAATAAATAATATTGGAGGCAATAATATGGCAAGTTCTATGGCTTTAGGTATGATAGAAACTAAAGGATTGATATCAGCAATAGAGGCAGCTGATGCTATGGTAAAAGCAGCTAATGTAAATTTAGTAGGTAAAACATTAGTGGGTGGCGGTTTGGTAACAGTAATGGTAAGAGGCGATGTAGGAGCAGTAAAAGCAGCAACAGATGCAGGAGCAGCGGCTAAAGTAGGCGATCTAATCAGTGTTCATGTAATACCAAGACCTCATGAAGAAGTTGAAAGCATATTAAAATAATAAAATATAATAAATAATATTGGAGGCAATAATATGGCAAGTTCTATGGCTTTAGGTATGATAGAAACTAAAGGATTGGTATCAGCAATAGAGGCAGCTGATGCTATGGTAAAAGCAGCTAATGTAAATTTGGTAGGCAAAACCTTGATAGGTGGCGGTTTGGTAACAGTAATGGTAAGAGGCGATGTAGGAGCAGTAAAAGCGGCAACAGATGCAGGAGCAGCAGCAGCGGCTAAAGTAGGCGATCTAATCAGCGTTCATGTAATACCAAGACCTCATGAAGTAGTTGAAGCATTACTTCCTAATACTCCTGTTAATAATGATAGCGATAAACAATAATATTAAAAAATATAATAGGTTTTATTTATGAAAGTTTTAACAGAACAAATGTTAAGAAGTGAGATACTTAATAAAGATGTATCAGAATATTTTATAGAGGAAGGAGTTTTTGTTACGCCTTCTGCTAAAGAATATTTGTCTTCTAGGAAAATAGAACTTAAAATAAGATCTAATAATCAAAATATTGGAAGTTCTACATCAAGTCCTAAGTCTTATGGTATAAAAGAAATAGAAAATATGGGATATTATATAGATTATGAAACTAAGAAAAGATTAGATGTTAAGCCTGAAAATTATACTCATTTGTATAATAATGTATTAGTGGAAAAGAATCACCCTAGAATATTATTGAGAGGCAAACTTGACAGTCTTCTTGCTTTAATAGTAGATATACAATATCAGTTTAAAGAAAGGCATGAGGATAAGCTTTTAGAGTATTTGAAAAAATATCAAAAACTTATACATACTATATTATATTCTGGAGTTTCTGAAAAAAGTTTAGAATTCGATACTATATTTGGTTTGACTGAAGAAGATATTAGAAAGATATCTCATCATCCAAAAGAATATTTCGGATGCGATCATATTTTCGTTAATTGTAATATGCATTATACTGTTATAAAACTTAATTTGATAAGAACAGCTGTAAGAGAGGTGGAATTAGCGGCTTATAATGCTTTGAAAAATGAAAGGGAAGATCTCATTAAAATATTAAATCGTATGAGTAGTGTTATTTATATATTAATGATGATGGCACATACAGGAAAGGATATAACTAAATGAATGAACAATCACTTTTAATTAATGAAATATCTAATTCCATTAAGCATGAACTTAATAAAAGAAAGATTATAAAAGTTGAAATATCAGCAAGACATGTACATTTATCTCAAAATGATTTAGAAATATTATTTGGAAAGGATTATGCTTTAACGCCTAAAAGAGAACTTTCTCAGCCAGGTCAGTATTTGAGTGAAGAGAGAGTAAATCTTGTAGGAACTAAATCTAGAATGGATAATGTTGCTATACTTGGACCTACTAGAAAAAATACTCAGGTTGAATTGTCTATATCTGATGCAAGAGCTTTGGGTATTAAAAATATTACTATTAATGAATCTGGATATCTTCATGGTGGAGGAAGCATCACTATAGTTGGAAAAAATGGAAGTATAGAAGCAAAGAATTCTGTTATAGTTGCTAAAAGGCATATTCATTTAAGAAAGAAAGATGCTGAAGAGTGGAATATAGAGAATGGTCAGATAGTAAAGGTGAAAGTTTTTGGTATTAGAGGTTTAATATTTGATGAGGTTATTGCTAGGGTAAGCGATAAATTTATGCCTGCTATGCATATAGATTTTGATGAGGCTAATGCATGCGGTTTGCTTAGTCAGGGTTATGGAGAAATCATTTTATGAGTTTTTCATTTGAGCATATAAATGCACTCATAGATGAAACTACTGAGTGTATAGAAAAAGTAAGTGATTTTAACATAAATGATAAGCTTTATGTAGGAGTAGATTTAGGTACGGCATATATAGTATTGGTAGTAATAGATTCAAGAGGTAAGCCCGTAGCAGCAGAATTGCAATATGCTGAAGTTGTAAGGGACGGACTTGTTGTTGATTATTCAAAAGCTTGTTCTATAGTTAGGGAATTAAAAGAAAAGCTTGAAAATAGATTAGGTGTTGAGCTAGTAAATTCGGCAATTGCTATGCCTCCAGGTGTTAATAATAAATCGGTTGCAACGCATAGATATGTGGCTGAAAGTGCTGGTTTTGAAGTTTTGAATGTAGTAGAAGAACCAGAAGCTGCAAATTATATATTAAATATTAAAAATGGTGCTGTTGTTGATGTTGGAGGCGGTACTACTGGTATTGCAATATTTAATGAAGGTAAAATGATATATACTGCTGATGAACCTACAGGAGGAACTCATTTTACACTTACTATAGCTGGAAATTATGGAATTCCTTTCAATGAGGCTGAAAATAAAAAGAAAGATAAAAATACTACAAAAGAAATATTTAGAATAGTTATGCCTGTTATACAAAAAGTAGGAAGCATAATCAATAAGCATATAAAAGATTATAATGTTGATTTGATTTGTTTAGTAGGCGGTACAGTGTGTTTAGATGGGTTTGAAAATATTATAGAAAAAGAAACTAAAATAAAGACTATAAAGCCAAAGAATCCTTTTTTAGTTACGCCTTTAGGTATTGCTATGAGTTTAGTAAAAGATAATAAATGATAGGGGATAATTTATAATTTATGGATGATTCATTATTGAAAAAAATTGTATTGGAAGTTATAAATCAATTAAATAAAACTTCATGCATAGATTCTGTATTTGTTCTTTCAAAGAATAATAATTTTAATTTTAAAAATGAATTAGAAAATATAGGATATCATTTAAATATATCATCTACTTTTGATAATATTAATATAAATGATTATTCTATAATCATAATAGATGATTTATCAGTTGAAATTTTATCATGCATATGTAGTCTTGTATATAAAGATAAAAATATATCTTTTTTGATTGATGCTTTATTATGCGGTAAAAAAGTTATAGCATTAAAAGATAATAGTAAATTTAATAATTATAAAAATAATGCATCTAATCAATTATTTAATAAAGTATTGGAATTAGAAAAAATAGCTGAATCTTACGGACTTGTAATATTGGATAATGATAATTTTATTTCTTATTTTAATAAAAATAGCAACATTATAAGTACAGGAAATTATTTTGATTTTACAGATAAAAAAGTAATTAGCAAATGCGATATAATGGATATTATAAATCATTATTCAAGTATTAAAGTAAGAAATAATGTTATAATTACACCACTTGTTATGGATTATATTAAAGAAAATAAAATAAATATTCTATATGAATAAAAAAATATAAAGGAATTATTAATGGTATTAGCAAAAGTAATAGGAAGTGTATGGGCTACCAAAAAAGAGGAAGCCTTGTCAGGAAGCAAACTTTTAATAGCAAGAGTTTTTGAACCTGATACTAATAAGGAATTGGATATTATTGTAGCCTGTGATTATATAGGTGCAGGTATAGATGATATTGTTATCATTACTTCAGGAAGCGGTGCTAGAAATGCTCAGAGCGATAAAGATATGCTTCCTATAGATGCTGTTATAGTTGGTATAGTGGATCAGGTAGATTTGAATAAATAAATAATTAAAATAAAAAATAAATAAACTAAATAATGAAGGTTTATATATGAGTTTGAAAGAAAAAATATATAATGCTGGTATTGTTGGAGCAGGAGGAGCAGGTTTTCCATCACATATAAAATTACCAGATAAAGTAGAATATTTAATAGCTAATGCAGTGGAATGTGAGCCACTTTTAAAAACAGATCAATTTATTATGTTTCAATATGCTGAAAAAATAGTTAAAGCATTAATTATTATAGGTAAAGAAGTATCAGCAGAACATATTGTTATTGGAACTAAAAAGAAATATGTTAAACAGATTGAGGCTTTGCAAAAGGTCATTGAAAAAGAAAATGCACCAATAGAAATTAAAACATTCAAAAGTTTTTATCCTTTGGGAGATGAACAAACTTTGGTATATAATATTTCTAAAAGAGCTATTAAAGCTGGCGGAATACCTTTAGATGTTGGTTGCGTTGTGTTCAATGTGGCAACTTTATGTAATATTTATGATAGTTTGAATGATATTCCTGTAACTTCAAAATATATTTCCATTTTAGGAGATGTTGATAAACCTAGTATTATAAAAGTTCCTGTAGGGGCAAATTTCAAAGAAATTTTATCGAGAGTTGGAGTAACAGATAATAATAAATATGTTATAGTTGGTGGTCCTATGATGGGAAAATATCATCATATAAATAGTACCGAAAATCTTTTTGTTAAAAAAACTACAGGGGCATTAATAGTTATTAATGATGATCATTATTTAGTTAAGAAGAAAAATATAAATTATTCTAAAATTGTATCATTAGCAAAATGTTCTTGTATACAATGTAGTTTCTGTTCTGACTTATGTCCTAGAAATTTATTAGGTCATAAAATTAATCCTCATTTGGTGATGCGTTCAGTTGCTTTTGCTGATTTAGAAAATATTGAAAATAATAGTGAGAATGTTTTAGATAAATTAAAAGAAGCATATTTTTGTTGTGAATGTGGTATTTGCGAGCTTTATTCATGTCCTATGGGAATAAATCCTTATAATATGAATGTATATGTTAAATATCTCTTGAGAAAAGCTAATATAAAGCCTGATAAAAATCCAAAAGATACTGGAATAAATCCTTCTATAGAATATAGGAGAATTTCTACAGATAGATTAGTTACTTTATTATGTTTAGATAAATATTATCACATAGATGTAGATATGAATAATCCTTTAGAACTTAATTTTTCTAGGGTTTCCATTGGATTAAGTCAGCATATAGGAATACCAGCATCTCCAATAGTAAATGTTGGTGATTCTGTTGTTAAAGGGCAGCTTATAGCTACAGTACCTATTGATAAAGTAGGAGCTAATATTCATTCAAGTATAGATGGTATTGTAGAAACTGTTGATAGTGAAAAAATAGTTATAAATGGAGAGAATGTTAAATGAAGTCTATAGGAATGTTAGAATTAAATAGTATAGCTAAAGGTATATTGGCTACAGATTATATAGGTAAAACAGCTAATGTTCAAATTTTAAGATCTCATTCGGTTTGTCCTGGTAAATATATAGTAATATTTAGCGGAGAAGTAGGGGCTGTTGAAGAATCTAAGAATATGGGAGTATCAATAGGCGGAGCTTCTGTAATTAATTCTTTTGTTATAGCTAATATACATGATAGTATAGTAGATGCCATTAATGGAACTATAGGAGATTTCCAAAGAGGTGCTATAGGGGTTATAGAATATTTCTCTATATCTTCTGCTGTTGAAGGTGCCGATGATGCAGTTAAGGCTAGTAATATATCTCTTGTGAATGTTAGATTAGGTTTTGCTATAGGCGGAAAATCTTATATTACTTTTACAGGTGATGTTAGTGCTGTGGAAGAGGCTGTAAAGGCTGGTATGAAAAAGGCTGAAGATAATGGTCTTATAGTTGATTTTGCTATTATACCTTCTCCTATAGATGATTTATATAATTCTATTTTATAATTTTTAGGAGTTATTTATATGTCTAAAAAGAAGATACTTTATAATACTCAAAATATACATGAACTTATAAGGGATAATTCTGGAGTTTTAGAGATAGATTCTAATGTTATACTTACTCCAAGTGCCATGGATATAATTAAAACTAAAGGTATTACTATAGTATATAAAAAAGAATCTATTTGTAATAATAATAATAATAATTGTAGTTATGATGATATAATAAAATCCATAACAAAAATTTTAATATATAAATATAATATAACAGATGAAAAAATCATAAAAAAAGTAATAGTTGAAGTATTAAAAGAAATTAATTAATTGTTTTAATGGAAAACTTAAATTTATCTATTGGAATAATAGAAACAACTGTATATATAGCTACAATATATGTTTTAGATACTCTTTTAAAAACTGCTAATATCGTTTGAAAACAGATGATTTTGCTAAATTAAGTCTTATGGAGTATAACAAAAAGGTCAAGAAGATTCAAGATGTTTTATGCAATGAAGAGATGAGAATAAGGGAGAGTTTAGACCAGATGAAGATTGTAATAAAAATGGGAACTCAAAAAATTAAATTATTAAATGATAATTTGTCTAAATAAGTTTAAGGAGTTAATTCTTATGGAAGAAAAAGATATTCAATCTGTTATAGTAAAAGTTATTAATGATTTTATGAAAACAGGTACGGCATCAGGACAATCATATAATTCATCTTCTAATGCTGGAGTATTGAAAGTATTAAAAAGGTCTTATATTGATGCTGATGCTAATAAAATAAAATCTGATATTAATAGTAATGTTTATATAACTGATATGTTTACTGTTAATGAAAGTCCTAGATTAGGTTGTGGTTTAATGGAATTAGATAATACAGATTTTCCATGTACTTTAAATTATGATGAAATGGATATAATTTTAGAGGGTACATTGGTTATAAAAAATTCAGATGGTACTAAAGTTGAAGCTAAACAGGGAGAAGTTATTTTTATTCCTAAAGGTTCTTCTATCATATTCAGTACTACATTTTATACTAAATTTCTGTATGTAGTTTATCCTGCTGATTGGAAAAATTAGTAATTTATAAAAAAGCCCTATAAAGAGTTATTCTTTATAGAGCTTTTTATATGTATTTTAATTATTTTTTATATTAGACTTCTATATATATTTTTTATATCTTCAATACTAGGTTTAACAGGATTAGTTAATAAGCATACATCTTTTAATGCATTAGAAGCCATTTCTTCTATGGCATTTTCAAATTCTTTTTTATCTACACCATAGTCTGTTATTTTATGATTTATTCCAATATTTTTATTTAATTCCAAAAGCAGAGATTTTAAAATTTTGCATGCTGTATAATCATCATCTATATTTTTTACATTTAATAAACTTATGATTTTTGCATATTTAGCTGCAGATTTTTTACAGTGTTTTGCATTATATTCTATAACATAAGGCATTAATATAGCATTAGCTCTGCCATGAGGCTGTTTGAATCTTCCTCCAAGTGCATGTGCCATAGCATGTATTAAACCTAAACCAGCATTATTGAAAGCAATACCTGCTATACATGATGCTTCATGCATAGCTATACGCGACTTAACATCTTTTCCATTATGCACTGCCTTTGCTATATTATTAAAAACTCTTATTATAGAATATTCACTATAAGGAATAGTAAATGGGTTAGAATTAACAGAAACATAAGACTCAAAAGCATGTGCCATAACATCCATACCTGTTTCAGCAGTTATTCTCGGCGGTACTGTTAATGTAAATTGCGAGTCAAGTAAAGCTATATCTGGAAGCATTTCATCAGAAACTAAAGGTACTTTTATATGGGTTTCTTTATCTGTTATTACAGCATAAGAAGTAACCTCAGAACCCGTACCGCTTGTAGTAGGTATAGCTGTAAATAAAGGTTTTTTTAAATTGATAGGCATTCTTTTATTTATTTCTAATGCAAAATATATTACTGATTTAGCAGTATCTATTACAGACCCACCTCCTATAGCTATTATAGTATCAGAATCAAATGATAAAATTTTATTTAAGCATTTTATTACTATATCAAAGCTAGGATCAGGCTCGATATCAGAGTAAATTTCATAATTTATATTATTTTTTTTAAGAAGTTCTATTGTTGTAGTGCATGCTCCTATTTTTAGCATGTTATTATCTGTAACAATATATACTTTTTTTGATTTTGACAGATCTAATTTTAATAGAGCATTATCTCCTGATATTATTTTTGTATTGAGTATAAATTCCCTCATAGATAACTCCAATTAGAATATATAGTCAGTTATTATATGAATTTTTTACTACCATCTTTAAGTATATAATTATATGCTTAAAAGTCAATAGTATATTATTAAAAGATAATAATATTTATATAATCAAATGCATTAATATTTTTATAAAATAATCAGAAGTTGTATCCTATTTCAAATTCCCAAGTAAAAGGTCTTGCCACTGAATAAGTTGAAAGTATAGGAGTTTTATTAAAAATATTTTTAAAATGCATGGAAAATATAAGATGATTAAACCATATAGAATAAAATGATATATTAAAATCATGAAATACATCAGAATAATATAATGGTATGTTTGCAGTTAAAGTTCTAGGAGAAGAGTAGGTATAATAAATATTCAATGATAATGAACTTAGCACTTTATTTTTTGGTATGAAATCATAACCAAGCAATGCAGTTATTACATGTTCAGGCAAACCTATTTTAGGAAGTCTGTCCTTGCCCATATATGCAAACTGATATGAATATCCCAATTTTGTTTTTATTTTATGGTAATTAGCGAAAGGTATATCATATCCTACACTTGATGTAAATATATGAGAAACTGCCTCATCAACATTTTCGGGTACAGATGAATACCAAATTATTTTATTTGTGTATGTTGTATATGCATATGAGGATTCTATTGTAAGATTTGTAATAGGATTTAAAGTTAATTTAGTAAGAAGCTGATTATAAGTTTCTGGAAGCAAATAAGGATTGCTGAAAGTGCCATAATAGAGATCATTAAAAGTAGGGGAGGTATAATCACTAATATAACCTAAATATAAACTGTATCCTTTATAGAAATTTAAATTAAACCCTACAGTATACGCTAGATAATTATTATTTTTATAATTCGTAAAATGCTCATTCTGATATTCATACTTTATACTAGGAAGTAATGTAAATATAGGTTCTGCATTATCCCAATATCCGAAAGATAATTGCATATCATATTGTAATGAAAGAGAATGTCTTGTAGGATTAAATTGAAAATTATCTTCTAAACCATTTTCATCTTCTGTTAATATATCAAATCTATACTCTGGAGTTAATTTATTATACAGAGTTATCATGTTGGGTATAAACTCATCCATTCTTGATAGCGAAGCATTTAAAGCTATAGCATGAGATCTGTAGTCTGATATAAATTTTCCTTCATGTACATATGGTCTGTCTACAAATGAATCAAATAAATAAGATAAACCAATAGTATAATCCAATATATCAGAAAATCCGTTATATGATATTGAAGATGCAAGAGTTGTAAAATTAAACCAAGAATCTGTATAGCTTATAGGAGGTATATGATACTGGGCTGCAGAACTTGAATAAGATATATTTGCAAATGCATTTATATAATCTTTATTATCGAATGTATATTTATAATTAGCTGATGAGTTTATTATGAACTGTCTATTATCTTTCAAATATCCTTGAACTCTTTTTCCAGCTAAATTTGTAAAGTCATAATAATAATTAGCATCGCTATAATATGAATCTGCAGTAAAAGTAAATACTTGATGTTCATCAATATTTCTTGAAAATAGTATTGAAGGTCTTACCGTATTATAAGCACCGTAACCCAATGATATTACGAGTATATCCTGAAGCGGTGTTTTTGTAGTTATATAAATACTGTTTCCTATAATTTCTATTTTTTCTATCAAATTGGCTGGTATTCTCCTTAAATCTACTCCTGCATCTGCATTACCTTTAGCTGTATTCATAAGCACGCCGTTAATATATATTTTGATATTATCTCCATTAGCACCTGCAGGGTCAACAACTTCATTACCCATATAAGTACCTTTGTTAACGAATCCTGGCTGATTTGCCAATACTTCCTGAGCATTTTTATATCCCATTCTATCTATATCTTCAGAATTTATTATACGGCTGTTTGCTTTTATAGGTGTTTTAGCTGGAGAAGCCTGATTATTAGTTTGATTAGTCTGTGCTGCATTTGTAATTTCTACTTTTGATGTAATCCAAATACCGCCTTTAAGTTCCTTAATTAAATAGCTTTGCGAATACAATAAATTTACAGATATAAGGAATATAATAAAATATTTCATAATTTTAGCCTAATTTGATTTTTTATTGATAAAATTAATGTCCTGAATTTATTATATTATAAAAACAGGACATTTTATAATTATTCTTTATTATTTTTTGTAATCAAAATTTTCTATAGTACCTGTTTGAAATGAACCATAATCACTCATTATTTTTTTCCAATTTTCTTCAGTAGGAGCATTCTGTATAGCACCTGTACCAAAACCAGATGCTAGCATGAAGTTTCCATCAGTATCTATATGAAAAAGCATCCATCTGCTGTCCTGTCCCGCTCTTCTAGGATCTTCATATAATGCACCTATCCAATTTGTACCTTTCCATTCTATATTAGTAGCATATATAAAATTACCTAGAACAGTATTATCATTTTCTAAATATGTAGCTTTTTCATCTGTTTTTCTTGTTGTTTGTGTTACACCTGCTGGTAGAAGTGTTTGATTTGTAAAAGTATTCATCCAATTAGTTTTAAAATATTCCTGTTTTTTTGGATCGCTCCAAGGTAATTTAAGTATTTCAGAGTCTGTAATTAGTTTATATTTTCCTCTTTGTCCTAAATTATTATTATTGTTGTTATTGTTGTTATTATTATAGGGGTTTTGTTTAGCACATGATACTGCTAAAATTAATAGTGTTAAAATTGTTAATAAAATTTTGATTTGTTTTTGCATAAAAAATGCTCCTTTATTTAAATTTAATTAAAAGCTATTCAATAAAGGAGTGCTTACTTAAATAGATAGTGCACTCGCCTAATATAAAATGGTATCCGACTTCGTTAGATGATTTTACTATTTAAATATAGTAAATATAAAACTAAACTTTACGGTTGCGTGCCAGCGAAGGATTTTCACCTTCATTCCCATATATAAACTGTATTTTACATTTAATTATATATGTAAAGATTTTTTATATCAAGTTATTTTATAAAAATATTTTAATTATACGAAAATTAATTTTTTTAATTGATAAAAGTATATTATTCATAAGAAATTATTTTATAATTTTTATATTCACATAAATTTATAATATAAAAATCTATTATATTATTAATTGACATTATTACTTCATCATAGTATAATTACTATATATAGTTTTATAATTTAGGAGTTTTGATTATGAAATATTTATACTCTCTGTTCATTATAATATCAATGATGTTAGTTTCCTGTTCTTCAGGTAATTCATCTTCCTCATCTAAGACAGTAGATAAACCATTAAAAATAGGAATACTTCAGCTAATAGAACATGATGCTTTAGATGCTTCTTATAGAGGTTTTGTTGATGGACTTAAAGAAGCAGGATATGAAGACGGAAAAAATATCATTATAGATTATCAAAATGCTCAGGGAGAGCAGGCTAATTGTGTTACTATAGGACAAAAATTTATTAATGATAAAAGCGATTTAATATTAGCAATAGCAACACCTGCAGCACAAGCAGTAGCTAATATGACAAAAGATATACCAATACTTGTTACAGCAGTTACGGACCCTGCAGCCGCTAAACTTGTTGCTGATAATAATGCTCCGGGTGGAAATGTTTCAGGTACTTCAGATTTAACACCAGTAGAAGCACAAATTGAATTATTAAAAGAGATTACTCCTAATTTGAAAACAGTAGGACTTTTATATTGTTCAAGCGAACAGAATTCTGTATTCCAAATGGATATAGCAAAGAAAAAATTAGATTCTATGGGATTAAAATATATAGATGCAACAGTAACATCAGCTAATGAAATACAGCAGGTAGTTCAGAGTTTGGTTGGAAAAGTAGAGGCAATTTATATTCCTACTGATAATATGATTGCTGCTGGTATGACTACAGTTGCTTTTGTTGTTGAGCCTGCTAAACTCCCAGTAGTTTGTGGTGAGGGCGGTATGACTATGTTGGGCGGTATTGCTACTTATGCTATAAGCTATTATGAGCTTGGAAAATTAACAGCTACTCAGGCAGTTGCTATATTAAAAGGTGAGAAAAAACCTGCAAATATGCCTATAGAAACTTTGAAAACTTTTGATTTAGTAGTTAACACTAATATGGTTAATGGTATAGGGATAACTATACCTGAATCATTATATAATAAGTAGTTTTTAATAGAATATAAAAATTATAGGTATGTATTTTTACGCCTATATTATACAACTGTAAATTAATTAAAATTGATTTACGGTTTACAATATAAATTATATTTTAATTGTTTGTATAAAACAATTTTTATTAGCAATAATAAGAGGATTTATAATGCTTCAAGGAATTTTTTTGGCTATAGAAGGTGCGGCATCTCAAGGTATCATTTGGGGAATAATGACTCTTGGGGTTTATATTACATTTAAGGTTTTGGATTTCCCAGATTTGACAGTTGATGGAAGTTTTGCTTTGGGAGGTGCTGTCAGTGCTATGCTTATTAGTAATGGTATGAATCCTTTCATTACATTGTTTTTTGCTTTTTTGGCTGGTTCTATTGCTGGTTTTATAACAGGTTTTTTAAATACAAAATTTGAAATACCTGGAATATTAGCAGGTATTCTTACAATGATAGCCTTATATTCTATCAATATTAGGGTTATGGGAAACAGACCTAATATACCTCTTTTGGGTATGGATACTTCTTTAACTATAATTCAGAATTTTTTATCTTTGAATAAAATATTATCAGATTTGCTTGTAGGTTTTGTATTTTCTGTAGTTATAATAGCTATTATGTACTGGTTTTTCGGTACGGAGATGGGATGTGCTATAAGAGCTACTGGAAATAATGAAAGAATGATTAGAGCATTGGGAGTTGATACTAATGTGATGAAGATAATAGGACTTATGATATCAAATGCATTAGTTGCTTTATCTGGTGCTTTGGTTACTCAAAGTCAGGGATATGCTGATGTTGGTATGGGAACTGGTACTATAGTTATAGGACTTGCATCGGTGATAATAGGGGAGGTAGTATTTGGAAATAGATTTTCTTTCTGGTATAAACTTGCTTCTGTGGTTATGGGATCTATAATATATAGAATAATAATAGCTATAGTTCTTCAATTAGGATTAAAATCAAGTGATTTAAAACTTCTAACTGCTATAATAGTTGCTATTGCCCTTTCAGTACCTGTATTAAATAGAAAGGTTACAAGGGTTGTAGGCGGAAAGAGAAAATAATTATATTAGGGGACTGCTATGTTAGAATTAAAAGAAGTTTATAAAACATTTAATAGAGGCACTATCACTGAGAAAAAAGCTATTAAAGGTGTTAATCTTAAATTAAATGACGGTGATTTTGTTACCGTTATAGGAGGAAATGGAGCAGGTAAATCTACGCTTTTGAATTTGATTGCTGGTGTTTATGAGATAGATTATGGTACTATATTCGTTGATGGAATTGATATTACTGATAAAAAAGAATATGCAAGGGCAGGACTTTTTGGAAGAGTTTTCCAAGACCCTATGATTGGCACTGCTTCAAATATGGGCATAGAAGAGAATTTGGCACTTGCAAAAAGAAAGGGTAAGAGAAGAACTCTTAAATGGGGCATAACTAAAGCCGAGAGAGAGGAGTATGTTGAGAAATTAAAAAGACTTGATTTAGGACTTGAAAATAGACTTCAGTCTAAAGTAGGACTTTTATCAGGAGGTCAAAGACAGGCTCTTACACTTCTTATGGCTACACTTAAGAAACCTAGACTTTTATTATTAGATGAGCATACCGCAGCACTTGACCCTAAAACTGCTAAAAGGGTATTGGATCTTACAGAAGAAATTATCAGAGAAGATAAATTAACAGCATTTATGGTTACTCATAATATTAAAGATGCTATTCATTACGGAAATAGACTTATAATGATGAATGATGGTAATATTATATATGATGTTTCTGGAGATGAAAAAAAATCTTTGGAGATACCTGATTTGCTCAAGAAATTTGAAACTGAAGACGGTGCTTTAAGCGATAAGTTATTATTATCATGAGTAAATATGATTTTTCATTATTAAAAATTTTAGTATTAAAAATAAAAAATAACTCTTAACAGTATATGAAGTTAAGAGTTTTATTAGATAAAAAAATGGGTATTATTTTAATCTATCTCCTGTACTGTAATAATAAACCCATTTTGCTATATTTTCAGCATGATCTCCCATCTTCTCAAAATATTTAGCTATCATCATTAAATATATAGCCTGATCAGCATTTTCAGCTCCACTTTTAATAAGTTCTACCATAGAGTCACGCACTTTATAAAATAGCCTATCAACTTCATCATCTTTTGTTATAACATTTTTTGATAGTTCAGGATTTTTTTCTTTAAAGGCATTTAAACAATTACTTATCATATATTCTATTATATTAGACATTTCTATTATAATATCAAGATTTTTTTTGTATACATTTCCTTCCAATAAAAATCTAAGTAAATCGCATATATCTTTAGCCTGATCTCCTATTCTCTCTAGGTCCGTTGCTATCTTTAATGCTGATGAAACTATTCTTAAATCTATGGCTACAGGATGTTCTAGTAGGAGCATTTTTAAAGATGAGTTTTCTATTTTGTATGATATTCTGTTTATATTTCTATCATTCTCTATTACTTGATTTGCAAGTTCTATATTTCCATCAGTTAAAGCTTTAGTAGAATTTTTTAAAGCCTCTAATATCATATCACCTGCTTCAATCACATGGTCTATCAATTTATTTAATTCTTCTTGAAATTTTTTCATTTTTATCTCCATTTATTTTATATATAAAGATTATAAATTATAAGATTAACCAAATCTTCCTGTAATATATTTTTCAGTTCTTTCATCTTTAGGTTTAGAGAATATTTCTTCTGTATTATTATATTCTACTATTTCACCAAATAGAAAAAATGCAGTTTTATCAGATACCCTCATAGCTTGTTGCATATTATGAGTTACTATCACTATACTATATTCATTTTTTAGTTCATTTATAAGTTCTTCTATTTTTCCTGTACTTATAGGGTCCAAAGCACTTGTAGGCTCATCCATAAGAATTATTTTAGGATTGACTGATAATGCCCTAGCAATACATAATCTCTGTTGTTGTCCTCCTGACAGTCCTAAAGCATTTTTATTTAATCTATCTTTTATATACTCCCAAATAGCTGCTTTTGTAAGACTGTATTCTACTATTTCATCTAATTGATGTTTCTTTTTTATTCCAAATGTCTTAGGTCCATAAGCTATGTTATCATAAACACTCATAGCGAATAGATTTGACTTTTGAAATACCATTCCTACATTTTTTCTCAAATATGATACATTAATATTTTTATTATATATATTAACTCCTGCTATTTCTATATCTCCATCAATTTTACAGTTTGGTATTAAATCATTCATTCTATTAAAAGTTTTTAGGAGAGTAGATTTTCCGCAGCCTGAAGGTCCTATAAAAGCCGTTACACTTTTTTTATCTATATTTATATTAATTTTTTTTAAAGCTTGAAAAGATTCATAATATAAATTTAAATCTTTAACTTTAATAATTATATCAGTATTAAAATCAAAGTTTATTTCATTATTCATTTTTTCTCCTTTTTGATATAGTCTTAGAATTAATAATCTTTTTTTAATTTTTTATTTAAAAAGAATAATAAAAAATTAAGAATTATAATGATAATAAGTAATATACTAGCGGTAGCAAAAGTTTGATTAATATATAATCCTTCACTTGAAAACATCCACATCATAACTGAAAATGAACTTCCTGAACTTAAATATCCTTTTGGCATATATCTCACTGCTCCTGCTGTATATATCAAAGCAGCACTTTCTCCAAGTATTCTTCCTATGCTTAAAATAACAGAAGTGATTATACCTGAAAAACCACATGGAAGAACTATTTTAAATATAGTTCTCACTTTAGATGCTCCTAGTGCTAAACTTCCTTCTCTTAAGCTTGTAGGAATTGATATGAGAGTTTCTTCTGTTTGTCTTATGATAGAAGGCATTATAATTAAAACCAATGTTAAAGAACCTGTTAATATGCTTCTTCCTATACCGAGCAACTCTGCGAATACAAGCATACCAAAAAGACCAAATACTATTGATGGAATTCCTGCTAAACTATCCGTAAATATTCTTATTAAATGTATTAATTTACTTTTTGAATTGGAGTATTCGGTTAAGTAAATAGCGGCAAAAACACTCAATGGAATAGATATTATCAAAGACATAAAAAGCATCATTGCAGTGGAAACTATTGCAGGAAGAAGAGTCATTTGCGAATTATTACTTTCTCCAAATAATAGATTTAGTGTTATATGAGGTATCCCTCTAATAAGTATAAATAATACTATGAATATAAGAACTAATGTTGATACTGCAGAAGCAAATATAGAAATGTATTTAAGCATATCTGCTTTTATACTAGACATTTTTATATCAAAATTCTTGAAAGAGAAATTTTCTATATTTGTAGATACTTTATTTTTTTTAAATAAATTACTAAAAGAAAAAGAAAAATATAAATTATTTTTCTTTAAGATAGATAGTATTATATTTATTACAAGTATAAATATAAGTAATACAAAAGCAGTTCCAATCAATGCATATCTATGAATACCAGTTGCATATCCCATTTCCAATGCTATATTTATAGTCATAGTTCTAAAATATGAAAATAAACTTTCAGGTATAGAAGGTGCATTTCCAGCAACCATCATAACAGCCATAGTCTCCCCGATAGCTCTTCCCATACCAAGTACTATTGCAGCAAAAATGCCAGATTTAGCAGCTTTTACTATAACTCCAAAAACTGCCTGAGAATGGGTATTCCCTAAAGCCCTTGCACCATCATAATAGTGTTTATAAACTTCCTCTAAATTATATCTAGTGATAGAGGTTATAGTAGGAAGTATCATTACAGCAAGTATTATAGAACTAGCTAATAAGCCTTCACCAATTCCATTAGGAGAAATATTTTTCAATAAAGGTACTAATATAGACATTCCAAAAAAACCATAGACTATTGAAGGAATTCCTGCTAATAAATCTATTAACTGAGCTAATACAACTTTCAATTTTTTGGGAGCAAACATTGATATATAAACTGATGTAAAAAAACCAAACCCTACCCCAAGAAAAGTTGAAAGAATTGTTATGTATATGGAGCCAACTATCATTGGAAATATTCCAAATTTTTTAAATGAAGGCTCCCAATTCATTCCAAAAACAAATTTTAAAAATCCAACTTCTTTAAATACTGGAATACTATAGAAAAATATAAAAATACATATTGAAAATACAACTATAACTGAAAATATAGAACATATAAAAAATATATATTTCATAATATTATCTATTATTTCATTTGGTATATGTTTATTAATATTGTTCTTCAAAATACATATCCTATTTTTAATTATTTATTTTTATTTGAAGATAAAAAAGCCGATATACAAAAATTATTGTACATCGACTTGTTATAATTAGTTGGATACATATCCATTTTCATTTATAATTTTTTTCCCTGTTTCACTATTAATGAAATCTAGAAAAGCTTTAGTTCCTTCGTCAAGTTCTACTCCCTTTTTTGTAAATATATAGAAAGGACGGTAAAGTTTGTATGTATCATTTTGTATGTTTTCTACTGAGGCAGTAACATATTCATTTTGTATTTTTGCTTTATAAGCTACAGTCTTTATTGTTTCATCAATTGAACCCAAAGATATATAACCTATTTTTGAACTATCGCTCATAACTGAAGTTTTTACTTTTCCTGTTCCATCTAATACTTCAACACTTGAAGGTAATGGATTTTCTTTTCCTATAGAAGTTAAATCAGTAAAT
>NZ_JARHYI010000013.1 GCF_029258575.1 Brachyspira sp.
AAAGAACATACTCTAACTTTATATAAAATAAATTAAACAGTATTCTTTTTAATCTGCTAATTTACGCCGGACATCCTGCATAAATTAATAAAACAAAGAACTTGCATTTGGAACGGGTTTCATTATAAGACATTTTATTAGCATAAATTTTTGTTTTAGTTATATTCGTAGATGTTTGACCATGATACCCCCCTTTGTCTAATATTATATGACCTGGACCAAGCCATCGATCATATTCTATAAATTGATCTGCAGCATTATTAATACTTATACAAACAGCATCATCAATAACATCTCCCGCATAAGCATTAGGATAATCAGGGTTGCTTCTTACACCTTTATAAGTACCGTCACCTACAAATCTTGGATAAAATCCATTTTCAGGGTGTATGTGAATTCCTCCGGCTTCATCTTTCCAATATGAGCCTACAGATACTGCACCGGCGTCTCCGTTATTACTGTTAGTCCAATTTTTTTCTATATGTCTGTATAATCTAGGGTATTGTGTTAAAGTTATAGTAGTATTTGTACTAATCCAGCCCATTCTATTAACAAAAGTATTTTCAGCAGCTGTCCTTACATCTATATAATCTAATCTCATAGTACCTATAAGGTTTTGATCATTCTTAAATGTCCAAGAACCCCATACATTCCCGTCAACAGCCCATCTTATAAACTCAAGCCCGCAGAATAATGCTTCCTGTATAGCAAATTTACCGTCAAAATAATAAGTAACTTTCCAAACTCTAGGCTCTTTAGTTCCGTCAGTTACCAGCATAGATTCAGCATTTATATTTTTTAAGTTAGGAAGAGAAGTTAATATAGCTTTATGCCCGTCAGCTGTTAACTTTGGATATATTTGAGTATTTGTTTCCAGCATTATGTGCGGTATAAGAGCTGTATAACAATTAGGATATTTAGAGTTTGACAAGATATCTTTTAAGTTATCACCGCAGTGTAATTTTATCATTGTATCTGTAGAAGGCATTCTAATTAATTCTTTTTCATCATAAGAATCTCCATGTGTTACAAATAGCATAGACAAATCATGATCTTTAATTTGATCAGAAGGTATTTCTCTTATAGGATTTCCTACTACTGCAGGAGAATTTCCGTAAAGTAAAGTGTTTTTATTTTCAGACATAGTTAACTTCCTTTTTATTATTTTATAGTTATTATAGTTTAGTATTTATTTGGTTTGGGTAAATTTTATATATAATTACCTATTAATTATAATTGATTTTTATAACTTTTAATTTATAATTGCACATAAATACAAAATATAAATAGAGAAATTAACAAAATAAATAAAATTTCTAGGGGTATTCCTTTAAAAATATCAGAATAAAATTTAAAGAAAAAGAGATGCAAAAAATTGAACAAAATATAAAAGATATAAAATATTTTAGTATAAATTAAAAAACTTATATTTATATATTAATATAAGAACCTTCTTTAGCAAAAGCAAGCTGTAAATCAATTTCCTCTTTTTTAAGAAAAGCCATTAATTTATTATGTATGAGGTCTATTTGAGCATCAGTTCTTTCTTGATTATGATGATGAAGTATAACATAAGGAACATCAGCATCAAGCCCTACTTGAATTGCATCATTTAATGTAGAATGTCCCCAGCCTACATGTCCATTGTAATATTCACTTTTTGTATATTCGCCTTCTATAATAAGAACATTAGCTCCCCTTACAAAATCTATTAATCTGGCATGAAGTAAATCTGCATTATGATTATAATGAGAAAGTGAAGGATGCTGAGCATGAAGACGCTTTTTATAAGGTTCATGATCTGTAAGATAAACAACTGTTCTATTCCCAGAAGTTATTTTATATGATAATGTATGGCAAGGATGATTAACCCATATACTTTCTATAAGCATATCTCCAAAAATTATTTTTTTACCTTCATAAAAGGCTTCAAATTTAAGATTAGCGGCAAACTGCTCTAAATTTATAGGGAAATAATCTTTAGCTAATATATTATTTATAGTATCATACATTTCTGTAGAGGAATCTTTAGGTCCGTATATAGTGAAACTGTATTTATCAGAAAAAAATGGAGCAAAGAAAGGTATTCCTATAATATGATCCCAATGGAAATGGGTAAGAAGTATTATACTTTCTGTTTTATCAGATTTTAAAGCATAATAACTAGCATTTTTAAGTCCACTTCCTGCATCAAGTATTATATAGTTCCCATCATCATCTATAACCTGTATACATGATGTATTACCACCATATTCGCTAAAACTATTACCTGGGGTTGGTATTGATCCTCTGCTTCCAAGAAATCTTACTTTCAAAATAAAACCTTAAATTATTTTATATACATATGATAATACAATTATAAAAAAAAATCAATCTAATTTATATTATAATTATGACAAAATATATGTTATAAATTTTACTTATACTTGTGTTATTAGTAGATAAAGTTTATAATATATAACGATTAAATAAAAAAGGTTGTATAATGAGTCTTTTAAAAATAATATCTTGGAATGTTAATGGAATAAGAGCAGCTCATAAAAAAGGATTAGTTGATTTTATAAAGAAAGAAAATCCTGATATAATATGTCTTCAAGAAACTAAGGCTTTTGAAGAACAGTTGCCTTCCGATTTAAGAAATATAGAAGGATATGAGCTTTTCATAAATCCTGCCGACCCAGAAATAAAGAAAGGATACAGCGGAGTTGCTATATATACAAAATTAAAACCAAATAAGGAAGTAAAAAATAAATTAGGAAGTAAATTTTCAGATAGAGAAGGAAGAATACTTTCTTTGGAATTTGATGACTTCACAATATTTAATGTATATTTTCCAAACGGTGGAAAATCAGAAGAGCATTTCCAATATAAACTTTCATTTTATGATGAGATAATAAAACATCTAAGCAAATTAAAGAGCAAAACTAATGTTATACTATGCGGAGATATGAATATTGCTCATGAGGCTATAGACTTGGCAAGACCTAAAGAAAATGAAAAAAGTATAGGGTTTCTTCCAGAAGAAAGAGATAAAATAACTGAATTTCTGAATAAAGGTTTTATAGATACATTTAGAATGTTTGTCAAAGAAGGTGGACATTATAGCTGGTGGGATATGAAAACTAGATCTCGTGAAAAAAATGTGGGTTGGAGAATAGATTATTTCTTTGTAAATAGTGAAATAGCAGGAAACATCAAAAAGGCAGATATATTAACTGATGTTATGGGAAGCGATCATTGTCCTATACTTATAGAATGGGATAATAAGTAGTAAAAAACTGCTTGATTTTTTGAAGTTTTATAATATATTAAAAAATAATAAATATAGTTCTATTTTTATATTTTTTATTAATATAAGGAGTTTACATGGTTCGTACAATCATTGAGGATAAAACAGCCGTAATAAATATAGAAAAGAATATTATATCTGAAAATGTAGATATTTTAGAAGAAAAATTAAATTATGTCAAAAATGCAGGAGCTTTAAACTTTATATTTGACTTTCATAATATTGAATATATATGTTCTTCAGCTTTAGGATTAATAGCATCTGCTTTGAGAGTATCAGGAGAGAATGGAGGTATAGTATACTTCTGTTCATTAAGTAGACAATTAAAGGACTTATTTGAAGCTACTAAGTTTTTAACTATAGTAAATACTGCTGAAAATATAGATGAAGCTCTTAAAAATATTAAATAATATACGGAAAATATATGTTAATAGAAACTATAAGATTTATATACTATCTGCTTACACAAACTTTAAGACTTTATTCTTTCATATGGTTTATATGGATTATATTAAGCTGGCTTCAGGCTTTTGGAGCTATGCATTTAGATTATTACAATCCTATAGTAAATTTCTTTTACAAAATAACTGATGGAGTTATAGATAAAGTATTCGCAGGAAAAAGACTTATCGTAGGAATGCTAGACTTATCTCCTTTGGTATTTCTTTTAATTTTGCAATTAGTTGCCCCTATAATATTAAGATTTGTATTTCAATTTTTACTAAATTTAGTATCTAGGATATAAATTAATATGAGTTCTTTAGATGAAATAAATAAATATATTGATGATGGAGATTATAGAAAAGCAATAGAAGAATTGGATATTATTATATCTAAAGAACCAAACAATGCCAAAGCCTTTTATATGAGAGGCAAATCGGCATTTATAGAACTTCAAAATGAAGAATTCGATAAAAATAAATATGATGCTAGAAGAGCTTTAATATATTCAACAATAGAATATGATCTAAATAAATCTATAGATATAGACCCCAATATAATAGATGCTTATAGAGGTTTAATGTATCTTAATAGAGATTTGAGGAATACTGATAAAGAAAGAGAGTATGCTCAAATACTTTTTGAAAAAGATAATACTGCATATGATGCTCTATTAATACTTGCAAGTAGCTATTTAAATAATGGAGAAAATGAAGCTGATTTCCATCAGGCTATAGGATATTATGATGATTTCATAAAAAATGTAACTTTTGAAAACAGCAAAATAGCTAGATTTGAAAGAGGGCTTTGTTATTATAATCTCAATATACTTACTAAAGCGGATATAGAGGCTAATAAACTTATTTATGATTTTCCTTTTTATGATGATGCTTATTTTCTTAAAGGCATAATACTTTCAAAAAAGGGAATAAAATCTGAATTTTATGATGATGCTATATTCTTTTTGGATAAAGCTATAGAATTAAATAATATGAATTTTAATGCTATATATGAAAGAGCAGAATGGTATTTTATTAAAGAAAATTATAGAAAAGCTATAGAAAATTATAATGAACTTTTGAAACATAGTAATAAATATAGATTAAATGCTTTGCTTGGAAAAATTCAGGCATTGCATGATTTAATTATAGAAAATGAAGATAAAAATTATCCTGATAGTCAGGAAGAGGGAAAAGATTTAGAAGAGGCATTTTATTTACTTGAAAAAGTTATAGACTTGCTTGGTATAAATAGTCTTCAGCATAGATATTATAGAGGAAACTTATATGCTTATCAAGGCGAAATAAAAAAAGCTATTGATGAGTTCAAAATAATACTCAAAGAAAATAATGAGTCTTGGCTTTATGAGAAAATTGCGGAATTATATCATAATTATGCTCAAAGCGATAATGATTATTTGGAGGCTTTGAAATATTTATCTCATATAGATAAATCAGAATATAAATACTCTACTTATTATCTTTTAATATTTTCTAATTATGAAATAAAAAATTATGAAAAAACTGTTAAATTATGCCAAGAATTTTTTACTTATATAGATGATGAAGATGATGAAATATATTATATAAGATTTATTTATGCCTATTCTCTTCAAATGATGGGTTCTAATGATTATAAATTAATATTAGATAATTTAAAAAGCTGTTTAAATAGCAGTTTGAATAAGGCTACTATATACAGATCCATTGCCAAAATAATGTTTTATAATATGCCAAAAGAATATAATGATGAAGGCATATATATGTTAAAAAAGGCAATGGAATTAAATGATGCTTTATCATACTATATATATGCTCAAGAATTATTTTATGGAGATATTATAACACCATATCCAGAGTTTGCTGTTTCTATGGCTAATATAGCTTTTGATTTGGACAATACATTGGGATGTGCTTTAACTATTATAGGAAGATCCTATGAAATAGGAAGAGGTGCAGAGAAAGATTATAATAAAGCTTTTGAAATATATAATAAAGCTAAAGATATATGTGAAAAGAGTAATTCAAAATGTTCATGCTCTAGCGGACTAATTGCTCATTGCTACTATATAGGTATAGGTGTTCAAAAAAATGAAGAAAGAGCTTTTGATATAATAAAAAAAACTGTAGATGTTTGGGGTAAAGATTCACATGATTATGTATCTTTGTTATATTCATATTTCGCACTTAATAATATAGAAGGATTTGATTTATTTACATCTTTAACTTTATTTGAAAATATAGAACAACATTCACATAATATATATGTTATAATGACATTAAAGAGAATATATAAGAAATTGGGTAGAAATCATGATGTTAAAAGAATGTCAAAAATGGAAATAAAAGCTTTGGAAAATACAGGTGAATTGAATCTTAATTATTTAAGAAAATATATTAAAAACTTTAATAATTTATACCCTATTCTAAATAATAATTTTACACTTTGACAAAAAAATATAATATATTATTATATAATAAAATAAATTAAGAGGTAATTAATATGATAAACAAAACTATGAGTATAGGTGAGATTATACAAATATTTCCAGATTCTGTGGAAATTATGATGAGTAGAGGGCTTCATTGTGTAGGGTGCCATGTTGCAAGTTGGGAAAGTTTAGAGGAAGGATGCAGAGGGCATGGTATGAGCGATGAAGTTATTGACAGCTTAATAAAAGAGATAAATGATAAATACGAAGCAAGCAAATAATTTTTTATAAAAAAATTATTATAAAAAAAGAGACGGTATTAACACTGTCTCTTTTTAAGATAAAAAATATATTATTTCTATTTTCCGTCTTTATATTGCCTTATAATGCCTCTAACTCTTATTGTAAGACCATATACTCTCTGTTCCGCTATAATAACATCTAAAGGTACTTGATTATAAACATCTCTAGCAATCAAGGCATCTGTTCCATATTTATCTTTTTCATAAACTCTTACTGTAGGAAGTTTATCTTTTTGCAATTTGGTTTTCAAATCTTCTCCATTTTCTATAGTAAATCTAATATCTTTTTTTACATTTTTTCCTTCTAGCCAATTAATTTGAAATGTACCTATATTCTTATCAACAAAACGCATAAAAAATACTAATGATAAAGCATCGAAAGCCATGCCTTTAAATTCTATCTTTTCATCAACAGTTCTTTTATCATTAAATAAATAATAATTATTGTAGAAAGTTAAAGTTTCTTTATTAGTCCATTCTCCTTCGGTGGTATCTTTCTTTAAGACGATAGGCTTAAAATCATTTGTAGATACCCAAGCTTCAAATATATCGCTTACTTTATAAATCCAATTAGCAGCACCTGTAGTATATACATGGGCATAAAGATGATAAGCTGGTATACCATTTACATTACTTATTGCTAGAACCTCTGCCTCAAGCATTCCTACCTTTCCGCTTATATTAAACTCAGGAACCTGTGCTAAAACATCATACTTTATATATTCTCCAACTTTGAATGTCTGATTATATCCGAAAATAATATTTGATATTAATATAGCCATTATAAAAATATATTTCTTCATAATAAAAAATAATCTCCTTATAGAATTATCATCTATATTATATATACTTAAAAAATTAGGTTTTGTCAAAGTTTTTTTACATTTTTTTATTATAAAATAAAGGCATTATATCACTGTAAATTTACTTACATATGCCCACCCTTTATACTGGATAATTTTATCGGCATTTTCATTTTTTATTTCCTTTTTACAAAATAAGAATTTTTAAGCACCCACCCTAGTGAAATTTTAAATTTTGAATTTTATTAACCGCACGCAGAACGAAGTAAAAAATATATAATGATTTTGAATTATAATTTAAATTAAATATATAAATCTGTTCACCGTGCGTTAAAGCGATTAAAAATATAATAAAAAACTAGGGTGGGAATGCTTTTTGCAATTGAAACTTATTGAGATGAGAAAATTGCATTATAGTATAGGCAGCAAAAAATATAGAGGGCGGGGAATTAGAAAAAAGTTTTTAATTTAATAGTTAATCTTTTTTTATGTTGCAATAGTATATTTTTAATATATTATATTGTAATTATTTTGAGGTTAAATTTTATGGCTATATTTTTATTTATAGGCGTTATGGCATTGTCTGCTTCTGCAATCTTTGTAAAGCTCGCTGATGCCCCATCATCTATAATAGCCTTCTATAGAATATTTATCTCATTCTGCTTTATATCAATAATAACAATATCAAAAAAATCTTTGAGAACTGAAATTAAATCTCTAAGCAAAAAAGAAATAATACTTTCTGTTATATCAGGCTTATCACTGGCATTACATTATTTTTTATGGTTTCAATCTTTGAATCTCACTTCCGTAGCAAGCTCCACTGTTATAGTAACACTTCAGCCCTTATTTGCTTTTGTGGCTGGACATTTCTTTTTTAAAGAACAATATAATAAACTGGCTGTACTTGGTTTTATTACAGCAGTTGCAGGATCCGTAATCATAGGAATTGGAGATTTTCAAATAAGTAAAAAAGCATTACTCGGAGATTTTATAGCTTTTATATCTGCAGGACTTATAAGTGCATATTTTATTATAGGACAGTATACAAGAAGAAGATTATCCGCTTTAACTTGGATTAGCTTAACTTATTTTAGTGCATTTATTTTTTTGGGAATTTTATCTTATTCAATGAATGTAAGTTTTGTAGGATATTCATTAAATACTTGGATTAATATACTTGGAATAACATTTATATCAACTATGCTTGGACAAGTAATATTTACTTGGCTTTTAAAATATTTTTCTGCTACTATAATATCTATGACTATATTAGGTGAGGCAGCAGGCACTTGTATATTGGGATATTTTATTTTGCATGAAAGTATAAGTTTTAAGCAATTAATAGGAATTACTGTTATACTAATAGGTATAGGTTTATTTTTATGGGAGAAACGAAAAACTATTTCTCAATAATTTTTTATTAAACGGAGTTTTTATGGCTGTGAAAAAAGATAATAACGAAAAGATACATCAAAAACCTTTAATGGAAGAACTTTATAAAGAGGAACTTGAAGCTTTAAAGAATGAGGATAAAAATAATAAGCCCAAAAATTGGCAGCTATCTCCTCAATCTGTAAGAGATTTCATATTAGGTAAGGAATTAAAAGACGGTACGGTAATAAAGAGGAAATTCTACGGAGATGATGCCTTGGTAGAAAGAGCAATCATAACATTAGCAGGCAATAGAGGTCTGATGCTTGTAGGAGAGCCCGGAACAGCTAAAACTATGCTAAGCGAATTATTATCAGCAGCTATAAGCGGAAACAGTACTATCACCATACAGGGAACAGCTGGAACTAATGAAGATAACATAAAATACTCTTGGAATTATGCTATGCTTTTCGCTAAAGGTCCTACAGAAGAAGCATTAATACCATCTCCTGTTTATATAGGAATGAGCAGAGGTATAATAACAAGGTTTGAAGAAATAACAAGATGTCCTCTTGAAATACAAGACTCACTCATAAGTATACTAAGCGATAAAATAATGAATATACCAGAACAAAATAGAGTACTATTTGCTAATGCTGGCTTTAATATCATAGCTACAGCCAATACAAGGGATAAAGGTATCAATGAAATGAGCAGTGCCTTAAAAAGAAGATTCAATTTTGAAACTGTTGAACCTATAAAAAATCCTAAATTAGAAGGCGAAATTATAACAAATCAATGCCAAACATTATTAGAGCTTGCTGATATAGATATCGATATAGATTATGATGTTGTAGATGTACTTGCTACGACATTCAATGAACTTAGAAGTGGTAAAAGCTTTGAAAATGCTAAGATACAGGAATTAAATTCAGTTATGAGTACCGCTGAGGCTGTATCTGTTTACTATCAGTCGGCACTTCATTCCTATTATTATGGAGATAAAAATATCAAAATGGAAACTATAGTAGGAAATTTGATAGGAAGTGTTGCTAAAGAGAATAAAGATGATTTACCTAAATTAAAAAACTATTTTAATAACTCTGTAAAAATAAAAGCCGAAAAGATGGGTAAACGCTGGAAAGAATACTATGAAAGCAGAAATTTAATTTAAAAAATTGTGAAGCATCTATAACAGTAAAAGTATTTTTGGTATATAAAAATTTAATCTAGTTTTTCATTTATCTGTAAAATAATATTTTTTATTAGGAATGAAAAAAGAAAATTTAGATATTAATTTAATTAGTAAATTAACAGGGTTAAAAATCGACGAAATAGAGAAATTGTAATTAAAGCATATATGAATTAATGATAATACTTAATTCTAAATTCATTAAATTATGATAATTTTTCAAGCATAATAATTAAATATATTAATACATTTCTTATTGATTTTTATATAAAATAACGCAAAAAGCATTATTATTAATAATATTTTTTGATAAATTTATATGTTTTATATTGACTTTCTTATTAAAATTAATTATACTGAAATTGATAAATAAAATAATCAAGGAGAAAAAATGAAAAAAGTTTTGTTAACAGCTATGGCTCTATTTACTATAATTGCTTCATCAGCTTTTGGTTATTATGGTGGTAATAATGACTGGATTGATTTCTTAACTGATGCAAATCAATTAAGATTCAGAACAAGACAAATGGGATTGGTTTTAGGCAACGGTGCAATTAAAGGTGTAATAGGTGTTAGAGATGAATCTGAAACAGCTTTAGGACAAATATTATCACAAGGTAAATTTATCCCTACATTATCATTAGGTATAGGTTATACTACAGATGCTTTTGGTATAGGTATTGGATATAATTATGATTATACTGACGAGTTTAGAGGAGCTACTAAGTCTAAATATAATTTAAGTGTACATACTCCTGTAATAGCTATGAATTTCTTGAATAATAATTTAAGAATAGTTGTTCCTGTACAAGTAGGTGTACTAAATTTTGATACTACTGGAGTTCCTGATATCTTAAATCCTAAATATCTAGGAATAAGTTTGGATCCTCAAATTAGATATTATACAGGTATAGAAGCTTTTAGTGAATTAAGATTAACTATAAAATATGGTATGAATCAAGTATCATACAAAGATAACGGTGTAAATAAAACATATACAGCTTCTTCACTTGGTTTTGATTTCAGAGCATATTTTGGTGCTCAAGTTGGAGATGTAGGTTTGAAGCCTTTCATCAAAATTACTTATGATACTTCTTTAGATGCTACTAAAACAGGTCTAGGAGAAATTGGTATTACAGCAGGTTCAGGTATAACTCCTCCAACTGATGTTGCTGATAAATATATCTCTAACCCTTGGGAATTGAATGTACTTCCAACTTTAGGTTTATCAGCTAATTCTGATATAGTTAGTGTTTATGCAGAAGGTGGATTAGGTTATAAAGCTTATAGTTCAGGATTGAAATATGCAAACAAAATTACTCATACTCTATCTTGGGCAGCTTATGGAGAGATTTCTATTACTCCTGTTAAAGACTTAGAATGGTATTTTGAAGCTGAAATAGCTAGTCCAAAAGCACAACAAATAGAAGATAAAGTTAAATTTAATGCTGCTACTGGTGTAACTTGGTATTTACCTTCTTTCCAATAATAATTTGAAATAGAATTTAAAGAGTAAATATAACTTTTTAGGGGGGCTTTTGAACCTCCCTTTTTATTTGCATATTGTACTTATTATTGTCTAAAATTTATAGAGTTATGCTTGATAATCTAAATATTATAGTAAAAATACAAGATAAGTATTGAAGAGAGAGAGAAAACTATAGATATAATTAAAAAACCTTATATTTGTCTATGTATATTCTGGCATCTTCATTACCATTAAAGCGATTGACTTTAACTTTATAAATAATATCCAAATAGTTTGAAGATAATAATTTTTGTACTTCTTCTTCGCTACTATTCCATATAATACCATTTACTTTTTTATTATCCTGAATAAGTTCTAATCTTAAATGAAGTTTATTATTTTTTTGCATTCTGCCTATATCATTAACTTTTACATTCTTTGATATAAATAAAGGCTCTTCATTTCCAAAACCATAAGGCTCAAATAATTCTAATGATTTAGCGAATTTCATATCTATATCTTTGAAGCTTATTTCCATATCAAAAACATCATCATTTTTTTCTACGGTAAAATTCTGAGTTGATGCATAATTTACTATTTTCTCTCTAAACTTATCAAAATTACTGCTGTTTAATGTAAATCCCGCAGCATTTTTATGTCCTCCAAATTTGGTTAAATAAGCATTAGCATAATCAAGCATATCCCTAGCATTATCATCGCCCCTGCTTCTTATACTTCCAATACAAACACCTTCTTCGCTTTCATACATAATAACCGCCGTTTTTCCATATTCGCTTAAAACTTTTCCAGCTATCAATCCAGTAAGTCCCTGCTCTATCTCCCTGCTCTTTACCACTATTATAGGAAAATCCAAGCAACTATTAATCTTTATATATTCATTTACCGTAGAAAAATTCGATTCAGTCAAAGATTTTCTAGTTTCATTCATATTATAAATCTCATCTGATAAACTTAAAGCCTCCTCTTTAAGTTCGCATGTAAGAAGTTTTAAAGCCGTTTCAGGACTTCCCATTCTTCCAGCAGCATTAATAAAAGGGGCAAGTCTCCAACTTACTATCTGAGTATCTATTTTAGTATTAAGCAAATTAATTTTCTCAAGCATAACATTATATCTAATATGATTAGGCTTCTCCAATTCCTTTAAAGCACATTTAATATAAGCCCTATTCTCCCTTACAAGAGGTACTACATCGGCAACAGTACCAAATAATACAAGTATTGATTTCTTCCGTATATAGTTTTGAAGCTGTTTCTGACTTATATAAAACAATCTTTTAAATATTTCCATCTTTATAATCAAATCTCTATGCTCTATACCCTCATATCTGTAAATATTAACATTAAGAGCTAAAGCAAAATCATCTAAAGTTTTCATGTTTTTTATATTGATGTTTCCGTATCTAGCTCCAAGCTGAAGCAAATCATAAACACTATCATATTCAGGCAAATATATTTCATACTTCTCATAAAAAGATAAAAGTTTTTTAAGCCTGTCTTCTCCTCCAGTAAGAACCAGTACAGTACCATCGCCCTCAAACATATAACTAGCAAGCTCTTCCAATACCTCATCTTCGCTCATAAACTCATCATAATAATCCACATAAATAGACTTATAGCAATTATTATCATTAACAAGCTCAAAACCGAATACCTCATCGCTTATAACAAAATTAGTAGATTTTAAAGCTCTTATCTTTTTTATAATATTATTCTTTTTATCAATCTCATAATCTAATACTATTATATCCTTATTATAAAGTTTAGTATAAGAAAATACGAATGCCTGCATAAGCTTAAAAGCTACAGCACATCCTGAAAAATTTTTATTGGAAAAACCAGTATTTGAAAGCTTCGGATTAAATACAGCATAAGCATTAGGAAGTATTTCAGGTATATCATGATGATCTGTTACTATAATATCAATAGAAAAATCTCTTGCAAACTCCACTTCCTCCGCATTAGATATACCGCAATCAACTGTAATAATAAGACTTACACCCAAATTAGCATACTCCTCTATAACAGCCTTAGAAAGCCCATATCCCGTTGTATGATTGGGTACAAATGCTTCCACATTCTTTGTAACAACTTTAAGAGTATTATATATAATAGATGCAGCAGTTACTCCGTCTGCATCCTTATCACCATATACTAATATTTTCTCATCATTTTCTATAGCTTCTTTTATTCTATCTACAAATACATTAATATCACTTATATTAAATGGATTTGACAATGAGTATATATCCTGAAAGAAGAAATCATAAATATCCTCTTTTGAAGTTATTCCTCTTAATTTTAATAATTCTTTTATTACAACATTCAAATTATCTATATTCATAATCAATCACTTATTTTTATATTATAAAGAACTCTCATCTACTTCAGTAGCCTGCAAACGAGTTTTTAATTTATCTATCATATTACCTTCAACAGCCCTTTGAAACTGTATAGCCACATCTTTATTCTTTGTGAATCTAGGTATAGCCTTTGCCACCAAATCATTAATGCGTTTATCCGACTGCGTCATATCAAATATATGATCAGGTAACGCCACTATCAAAACAGCACCCTTACTTTCTATAGGATTGCCCTGAGATAATAAAGAATATATTGTAGGGCTTTCTGTTTCTATAAATGAAAGTATCTTATTATAAAATATCTGTCTTTTATCTGTAGGATTCAAAGGAACATCATACTGCTTTTTATTAATATTATTTTCCGCTGCAACAGAAGTAGTATCATATTCATTAATAACCGCTTCTGATTGTACATGCATTTGTTGAATATCTGCAGAAATTATATCAACAGGACGAATCAAATTATCAGTATTAAGAAGTAAAAGCATACGCATTTCAAATATAGTTCTAGGATTAGAAGCACTTCTTACACGCTCTTCAGCCGATAATATATAATCAAGTATCCTTTCTATCTCATCATCATTATAATGATTAGCAAAAACTTTTAAATCATCTCTTTCATTTTCGGTTATCTCAAGTAATTTAACATCATCAATAGAGCTTTTTATCATAAGTACAACTCTCAAATACTCAATTATACTATTCATAAAAGTTCTAGGATCAACAGATTCTGCAAATAAATTTTTCATAAACTCGAAATATTTTTTTTTATCAGAAAGCATCATAATATCAAAAAACTCTTTAACAAAAGAAAAATTATTCCCCCCCACAACCGCATTGACATCTTCGCTAGTTATATGCTTTTTATCTGTGGTATATGCTATCATCTTTTCTAGTATAGTTTCACTGTCTCGTACAGAACCCCTAGCCTGCTTTGCAATTAAAAATATAGCCTCTTCATCATACTTTATATTTTCTTTATCTAATATTCCTTTTAATATCTTCTCCAAATCTTCAATACCCAAAGATTTAAAAGTATACTGCTGACATCGGCTTCTTATAGTAGGAAGTACCCTATCCGCCTCAGTAGTTGCAAGTATAAATACAACATGAGCAGGAGGCTCTTCCAAAGTTTTAAGCAAAGCATTAAAAGCCTCATTAGTTATCTGATGCACCTCATCTATAATATATACCTTATATTTTCCCGCAACTGGAGATATTCTCACATTTTCTATAATAGTTCTTATATTTTCAATACCTCTATTACTAGCACCATCAATCTCTATAACATCAAGAGGAGTGCCGTTTTCTATTTGTGTACAAGAAGGACAAACTCCACATGGATGATCTGTAGGACCATTAACGCAATTTAAAGCTTTAGCTATAATTCTTGCAAGAGAAGTTTTTCCAACTCCATGTGCCCCTGAAAAAAGATATGCATGAGCTACTTTATTTTGTGCTATACTTTTTGATATTGTTTTAGTAATATGTTCCTGACCTATAACCTCTTCAAAAGTTTGAGGACGGTATTTTCTCGCTATTACTTTATAATTTTCTGACATATTTATAGTATTCCATTATAATATTTTCATTAAGCTATTTTAACAGAGTATCATTATTTGTCAATTTGGATTTTCACAACTTAATTTTTTATTTTAACTATTGGACTAAAAAAATATATATTTATCTAATTTTAAAGAGATGTTAGGTTCATTTAATCATAAAAATATAATAACAAAAGTAAAAAATTTTGTATGAATAAAGATTTGATTGAAGTTTAATGTATGTATGATTTTTCTAAATCAGAAAATGAAGATACATTATACAAAAAATTTTAATTCCTCAAATAAAAAACGAAACTATTATATATAACCGAAAAAATAATTAATATTTTCAAAAGAGGAATATCACAATAATTTATTGATATTAATTAATCTATTTATGCAATAAAAAAATCCGTAAGAGTCATTACACTCCTACGGATTTTTAATTTATCTCACTTTTATTAATTCTTTAATTAAGCACCTAAAACACCGCTGATTAAGAATGCTGTAGCAAAAGAAACGATAGCGTAAAGTTCTGGGAATACAGCAACGATGATAGTGTTACCAAATACATCATAACCATTACCTATAGCCTCAACACCGTTAGCACAAACCTTACCTTGGAATATAGCTGAAATCATACAAGCTAAACCAACAGCAATACCAGCACCTAATATAGCAGCACCTTGGAAGATGTTTATATCAGCTGTTAAGTAAGGCTGCATAATGAAGAAAGCAGCAAAACCATAAAGTCCCTGAGTACCAGGTAACGCACTTAAAACAAGACAGCTACCAAATGCATCTTTGTTCTTCTTTAAAGCACCAACTGTAGTCATAGCAGAAATAGAAGTACCAACCGCACTACCAATACCAGACATACCTACCATTAATCCTGCACCTAAATATCCTAATAAAAGTGCTGTGTTCATTGTAAAACCCATAATAAAATCTCCTTTTTTAGATTATTTTCTTTTTTTAATTATGATTATTTATAAAATTATAATTAAGCCACTTTTTTGAGAGGCTTATACTCTTTTCCTCCGCCTTCAAAACCAACATTGTTGTAGAATTCTACAAATGTTAATCTCAAAGGGTGTACCAAAGCACCAAGTATGTTTAGTAAGAATATAGCTATATGACCTAATACAAGGAATACCACCATTATTACCACACCTACACCGGGAATAGCTTTGAAACTTAAACCTATCTGATTTATTACCAATGCTAATATAGAACCAGATGCACCTAAAGCAAATAAACGTATATAAGAAAGTGTATCACCCATTATACCAGTAGCAGCAAAATACACGCCAAGTATAGAGTTTAATACATCAGGTTTCTTACCTACATTAGAAAGTATTACTAAGAATACTAAACCTACAGCTATTAAAGCATAATATACTGTGCTGAATTGCTTTATAACTTCCATCTTCTGCATATCACCCAAGAACCATAAAACAAGTCCTGGAATAAATAGAAGTTTACCTACAGCAGCAAGTATATCTCCTATAGGACTAGTCTTGATTCTGTCTATAACACCTACCAATAAAGCAAAACATATATGAAGTACACCTATAAGCAATGCTGTATTAAATGGAGTTAAGAACCAATTTTCTTTAAGATCAGTAATAATTAAATACTTACTTAAAGTAGCAAATATAGGTATTTGAGTATTAGCAGGTATGCTTACACCGAAGAAACTTCCTCCATTAATAATACCCATAATAGTAGTACATATACCCAATGTTAAAGCAAGTATACCTACCCCTCTTAACTGTCCTTTTAATACTGTAAATAAGCCTATCAAAGCAACTATAGTCAATACTATACCATAACCTGAATCACCGAAACAATAAGCAAAGAATAAAGGATAGAAAACTGCTATCATAGGAGTTAAATCTATCTCGAAATAGTTCGGTAATTGGAATAATTTTGTAATGAGCTCATAAGCACCTGAATACTTATTATTTTTAAGCTCAACAGGAACTTTGTCATCTCTAGCAGGATCTTCCATTATATAAGCTATCTTTTTACTATCAAGCAAAGTTTTAACTTCAGTTTCTTTATCTTTAGGTAAATAAGCTTCAACATAAAGGATTTTTCCTTCAGTACCTTCGCTAGCTACAAAACTTTCTTTAGCCTCTTCAAAATGATTAGATATATTAAGATTATCCACTTCTTTATTGATAGATTCCATATATACTTGATTTTTAATTATCTCAGTATCATTATTTTCTATCTCTTTATCAAGTTTAGATATTTTCTCATTTATATCATTATAAGATTGATTAGGCATATTAACTATATCAAATGGAATATTCTCTTCGCTTCCCTCTTTCTTGAAAGCTACAAAATAAACTTTTCCTGATTCCTCTTTAATAGTATAAGTAAATATATCCTTAACTTCAGAGAAATTATAATCATTATATTCTTTAGCATTAGCACTATAGAATAAAATTCCGTAACCTGTTTTTTCTTTTAAGCCATTAACTTTATAGAAGCTAAAATTACCGAAAGGAGCTATAATAGATAATTCCTTTCTAAGAGCATCTCTTTCAGCTTTTAATTTATCAGAAGCCTGATAAGTATTAATAACTGCCTCTATAACTTCATTAGCTTTTTTAGATGTATCAGTAGCTTTCACATTAGAAACATCTTTTTTAGCTTTTTTAGCTTCAGCCAAAGCATTATTAATTATATTTTTAGCTTTTAAAGCATCATTTTTCTTGCTGGAAATACTTTCTATATTTTCACTTGAAACACCATTAATAATTTCAATATGAACAAGTCCTAGTGATGCTAAATCGCTTAAAGTTTTTTCCCTATCCTCATGAAAGACAAAGAGAGAGAGTTTCTTCATTTTTCTAATCATAAAGATGCCTCCTTAGCTCTATTTCTTTCTTTTACTATCTTTTGAGAAGACTTACTTAAATTATCCTCATCCTCCATATACCTTTTAATCTTGATGATGGCAGTTTTATACTCAGGTATTTGTACTTTCTCATAAAGGTTAACTTTCTGAGTAGTTTTTTTCCTAGCATAAGCCAAAGCATTAAGTCTTGCCTCAGTCATTTCTATTTTTATTTGAATAGTCATAAGACTCTCAAACATACTTATAGCAAGCCTTATCCAAGAAGGCATATTAAATAGGCTGACATTTTCAATAGCAAAATCTATGTTAGAAAGTATAGAAACCTTAACACCTGCAATGTTTTTTAATTCGGAATTGATTTTCTTGATTTTTACTATCTCAGGAAACTCAGTCCAAAAACCATTGTAGTTTTGATTTTCTTTAACTAACTTTTGGTATTCTTCTTTAAGTAATTCAATCTCAGCGGTAATCTTTCTCACCTCAAGACGAAGTGCTGCCTCTTTACTTTTCAAAGTAGGCAATGCTTTCTCACGAATAGAAAGCTGGCGTCTTAGGTTTTGAAGAGCCGTTTTATTGTATTGAAACTTTAATGCCATATTTTTTACCTACTTTTTAAAATTAGTTATTTGTCCATTTTCCGAATTTTTCTACTAGTGAGTCTTTAATACCAACCTCAGCTTTACTGAAGTATTTACCCATTAATTCCCAACCTGTTTCTAACATCTCATCAATTTTGATATTAATGTCAATAGCAAGAAGTCTTTCAGAATATTCAGCTGCATATTTCAAACATCTTTCATCGTACTCAGTTAAGTCAAATCCGTTTTCTTTTTTCATTTTAGCATTAGCAGCATCTGAATAAAGACGAACTAAAGTATTCATTACAGCAGGGTGATCTTCTCTAGTTTTCTTACCTATAACCAACTGTTTCAAACGAGAAAGGCTTCTGAATGGGTCAATGATTGTTTTACCTATATCAGAGTCCCTTCTTAAGTAAAGCTGACCTTCAGTGATGTAACCAGTGTTATCTGGTACAGCATGAGTAATATCACCTTCGTTAAGAGTAGTAACAGCGATAATTGTAATAGATCCTCCATCTGGGAACTGAGCTGCTTTCTCATAAATCTTAGCAAGGTCTGAATATAAAGAACCTGGCATAGAGTCTTTAGAAGGAATCTGATCCATTTTGTTTGATACTATAGCCAAAGCATCAGAATAAAGAGTCATGTCTGTAAGAAGAACAAGAACTTTCTGCTTATGCTCAACTGCGAAATATTCAGCGGCTGTACAAGCCATATCAGGCACCAAAAGTCTTTCTACTGGAGGGTCATCTGTAGTGTTAATAAAACATATGATTTTATCCAAAGCTCCAGCTTCTGTGAATGTATTTTTAAATGATAAATAGTCATCATTAGAAAGTCCCATACCGCCGAGAATGATTTTATCAGCTTCAGCTCTTAAAGCAACCTGAGCAAGTACTGAGTTATAAGGCTGGTCTGGGTCTGCGAAGAATGGTATCTTCTGTCCTGTTACAAGAGTATTGTTAAGGTCTATACCTGCAATACCAGTAGCAATAAGTTCAGAAGGCTGTTTTCTTCTAACAGGGTTTACAGAAGGTCCTCCGATTTCTACCTCTTTACCTTCTACTTCAGCTCCTCCATCTATAGGATCTCCGTAAGCATTGAAGAATCTTCCTGCAAGAAGTTCACTTACTTTAAGTCTAGGAGGTCTACCTAAGAATACTACTTCAGCGTTAGTAGGTATACCTTCCGTACCTTGGAAAACCTGAAGTGTAACAATATCTCCAATCATTTTTACAACCTGAGCAGGTCTTCCTGCTACAAGAGCCATCTCATCGTTTCCGACATTCTCTGCTCTTAAAGATACAGTCGCTTTAGTAATCTGTACTAATTTTGTATATACTTTTTGAAATGCTTTAGGCATGTGTTATACTCCTTTCAGCAAATATTGATTCCATCTCAGCTGTGTATTTTTTATGATCATCAGACTGATATACAGAATAGTTCATCTGTTTGAATGCGTTAATAAGTCTTTTGAAATAAGTACCTACTTCGCTGTAATCATCAAATCTGTAATCTGCTTCTACAACTTTCATAACTTGATTTAATAATTCTTTTTGTCTTTCTATAGGGCAGTTCTTATCTACTTTATCGAAAGCATCTTGCTGCAATAGAACGAAGTCTATAAGCTCTGCTTTCCATAAACGCTGATGGTATTCAATAGGTACTGCGTCGTCACCAAGAATGCTTATTTGGTCATTAGCTTCCTGTCCTCTTCTAGCAATATCTTTTGCTCTAGTAACCTTATCAGCCCAGCCTTTTTCTATATTAGTATCTGAGAACTCTACGAATTCTGGATATTCAATATATTTAGAATAAGAATCTAATGGGTCAACAGCAGGGTATCTCTTACTGTCAGCACGTTTCTGTGATAAAGCGTAGAAACATCTAGCAGCTTTACGAGTAGATTCTGTTACTGGCTCTTTCAAGTTACCACCTGCAGGAGATACTGTACCTATAAATGTAATAGAACCTGTTTCTCCGTTATTTAAGTATACGAAACCTGCTCTAGCATAGAAACTAGAAATAATAGCAGGTAAGTCAATAGGGAATGCATCTGGTCCTGGTAATTCCTCAAGTCTGTTTGACATCTCTCTCAAAGCCTGTGCCCAACGAGAAGTAGAGTCAGCAAGAAGAAGTACTTTAAGCCCCATTGATCTATAATATTCAGCTATAGTCATACCAACATAAACTGAAGCTTCACGAGCAGCAACAGGCATATTAGAAGTGTTACAGATGATAGTAGTTCTTTCCATCAAACTTCTTCCAGTTCTTGGGTCTATAAGTTCTGGGAATTCTGTAAATATTTCTACTACCTCATTAGCTCTTTCACCGCAAGCTGTCATGATAATCAAGTCAGCATTAGCATTAGTAGCTAAAGCGTGCTGAAGTACTGTTTTACCTGCTCCAAATGGTCCAGGAATGAATCCTGTACCGCCTTCAGTAATAGGGTTAAATGTATCTATAGTTCTTACACCTGTTTCCAATAATTTGAATGGTCTTGGTTTTTCTTTATATGATTTAATAGTAAGTTTTACAGGCCAAGTTTGTATCATAGTTACATTAACTTTTTCACCATTAGCTGATTTTATTACAACTAAAGTATCCTGTAAATTATAAGTGCCTGCTGAAACTACGCTTTCAACTACACCTTTGCCTTCAAATTTGAAAGGAACCATTATTTTGTGGTCTATCCAGCCCTCTTTAACAGCACCTATCCAATCTCCAGCTGATACCTCATCTCCAACTTTAGCTATTGGAGTAAAATCATACTTAGATTCTTTGTCTTCAGAAAGATTGTTGTATTTACCTCTTTCTAAGAAAACGCCTTGAAGTTTATCAAGATCATTTTGCAAACCGTCAAAGTTTTTACCCAAAAGTCCAGGTCCTAATTCAATCTCTAACATTGAACCAGTAAACTCTACGGCATCACCTAATTTTACACCCCTAGTAGATTCAAATACCTGAGCACTAGCACTAGTACCAGATATCTTAATAACTTCAGCCATAAGCTTTGCTTCGCCACAAGATACATAACATATCTCGTTTTCTGCAATAGGCCCATCTACCTCTATTGAAATTAGGTTTGATATAATAGCAGTTACTTTACCTTTAGTCATTTCAATCTCCTAATTAATTATACATACATTAAATAGCAGACGCTTTTGCTTTCAAAGAATCTATGAGCGTCTCTAAATGTTTTTTACCTTCCTCTTCATTTCTTCCATTTATACTAATAGCATAAGTGAGATTTATATAATAAGAGAAAACATTATCTGTTGTGAAAGATTTTATAGAAGTTAATTTTTCCAAAAAGTCTTTTACCAAACTACATTCTATATTTTCCATATTATATGGATCTGCTTTATCTGATGAATTAAAAGTTTCAACTATAGTGTTGATATAAGGTATCTCTCTGCCTACTCCAAAATCTGAAGCTGTTGATTTTGTCAATGCTGATATCAAAGAATAATCGCCTATAAGCTCCTTTGATATTTCATCGCTTGAGAAACCTAAAGCCCTACCATTTAAAGCTGCTAGGACATTCTTCATATCTCTCATAAATAAAGCATAATTTTTTATGAATGAATTACCGTTTTGTATCATCTCTTCATAATACAAATTCAAAAGAGTATTTTCTATATGTCTGGAATTTTCCCATTCAACATTTTTATTATCTTCCAAGAATTTACTCATATATAATGGTAAATTAGAAATTGTTGAATATTTCTGCATCTCTTCTTTACTAAATGCTGATGGTTCTATATGTTCTATATAAGGAGTAAATAATCCCTTTTGTTTTGCTATAGCACTTACTAAATTTTTATTATCATTTTGATAAATTAGATACTTGAAAAATTTAGAATCTTTAGCATTTAAACCAGATAATATGCTTTGAGTAATTTCATTAATATCATACTTAGCCTTAGAATCAGAAAGTTTAACTTCGGGAAGACCTGAGATAAGATAATAATATGATCCCATGCTAACCCCTCTTACTTACTAAAAATCACTTCTTCCGTCTTAGCTTTAATATAATCACTGAAAAACTCTACGAAATCCTCATCTGTAAACTGAAGTTGGTAATTTCCACCTTCAGGTACAATTTTAAAACCATTTGATAATTTCTTATCAAAGTTAATAGTAGCATTCTTTATAGCACTTTTTATAGATTTCTCAAAAGATGAATCTATTTCTGCTTTCTCTGATTCTGGGAAATATATTGTTACATCAGAATTGCTTGAAGACATATCCCATTTCTTAACTATTTCAAGAATTAAGTCTTTTAAAAATGAAGTATCTGCAAAAGCACCCTTCAAACCTTCTTCTAGCACATTAGCTGTTACCAAGTCCTTAACTCTTTGTTTTAAAACACTGATTGACTGCTCGCCTGCCATACGAACATCGGTTATTGTATTTTTCTTTAGCTCTTCTGACTTTCTTTCTGCTTCTTTAATGATTTCTTCTGATTTTGCTTCTGCTTCTTTAATGATCTTGTCAGCTTCGCTTTTAGCATTTGAGATTATTTCATCAGCTTTTTTGTTAGATTTTTCAACACCATCTTGATATATGCGTTCAAGAAGGGAGTCTAATTTTTTCTCTTCAGCCATAATAACTCCTTAACTTTTGATATATTGATTTATAGAAATTTTAAAATTTTCTCCCAAAAAACACTATTTAATAGTTTATCAGTATTTTTAAAAAAATCAAGCAAAATAAGAAAAATATCAGATAACCAATTATTTTTTTACTATTAAACAATATATCTCTTATTTTGTTTATAATAAATAACATTAAACATTATAAATATTTTTTAAATATAAAATTACATATTTTAAATTTCCAAGCAAGTATATTATTACAAATATGATTTTATTATCAGTTAAAAATAAATGGTATTAATATACTTTATACTATACTTAAAGAATATAATTCTCAAAAATATTTATTATAATATTAAATATATATTATAATAAATCACAAAAAATAAGTATTAATATTACCTGTACAATAAATAAATTAATAAATTAAAATACACTTTTAACCAATTTCGAGAAACCCGCCCATTAAATTGTATAACCTAAACTCAATTAATAACATTATACATACTTTATAAATAATCATGAAAAAGCATGCCCGCCCAAAATTTTTATTAAGTTTGCAATTTATTCAACAGATTTTTTTATATATTTATTTAAGTTATATAGAAAAAAGAATAATACTTTACTTTTTATAATTTATTTATAAAATATTGAACATTATTTATATAAAACAAGATTTGAGGAATAGATATGAAAAAAGATGAAAATATAGATAAAATACTAATATCTGCAGATGATATTAATAAAAAAGTAAAAGAATTAGCTAGAGAAATTTCTGATAACCTTAAAGGAAAAGAATCAATACCATGCATAATAGGACTTCTTAAAGGCTCTTTCATATTTATAGCTGACTTATCAAGATATATTGATATACCTATAGAAATTGATTTTATGATAGTATCAAGTTATGGAAATAATAAAATAGGTTCTGAAATTAAAATACTCAAAGATGTAGATATTCCTCTTACTGGAAGAGATGTTATTATAGTAGAGGATATTATTGACACAGGGTACACTTTAGAAAAAATATGCGAAGTGTTAAAAACAAGAAATCCAGCTTCTCTTAAAATATGCACGCTTTTAAATAAGCCTTCAAGAAGAAAGGTTGATATAAAAATAGATTATAATGGTTTTGATATTGAAGATGAGTTTGTTGTAGGATATGGTATTGATTATGCCCAAAAATACAGAAATCTTACTTATATAGGTGTAGTAAAATAAGCACTATATTTAAATAAAACTTGGGTGGGTATTTTTATATAAGATTAAAACTTTTAATATTAAAAAAATTATAATTTCAAATGAAATCAGAAAATATAAAGGGCGGGGTATGTAAGTAAAATTAATAGTAAAAATAAAAGCCTGACTAATTAAATATTTAATTAATCAGGTTTTTCATGTACTATCTTGATTATCTTTTTACAATATCAAAACTATAATCAGGAAAATTAGTTCCTATTTGTGATAATACTACAGTTCCTCTATTACTATCTGTAAATTTTATTTTATATTTAAGAATAGGAGCAGTTGGGTCTATATAAGTAACAGTAAGAGTATATGAATTTCCACTTCCTTCAATTTTTTGTTCAGCAATTTCCTGAGCCTGAGATTCTAAACCAGGAACAACAACATTTCCATCATCTTTTACCGTAATAAATATATCATTTATGTGCTATCTATTTTAGTATTACTTCCTGAACCTGTTTTGTCCTTATTAGAACAACTTACAGATAAAATACCTACTAAAATAAAATAGAAAAATAGTTTTTTGTTCATATTATAACTCCTTAAAAATAATTTTTTTATGAAAAACATTTCTTAAAATGTTTCTATCATAGTTAAAAAGCATTCTCAAAAGTTTGAGATAATATAATGGATTAATACTATTTGCTGAATTAAAAATATTATGCAATAGCGATATTAACTTAATAAAAATTAAATTAAAATATACTAATTTATTATAAAGATTAGAAATTAATGAATTATTTAGAAAATATAAATTATGTGTCGAGTGTCGAGTGTCGAGTGTCGAGTGTCGAGTGTCGAGTGTCGAGTGTATTATTTAATAAAGTAAATATTATTTTCATACCAATATTATATAATATTAAAATCATTATGTCAATATTTTATTATATAATTTATTATTATAAAATAGACTATATAATAAAATCCTTGTATAATAAGCGAAAAAAATATATACTATAATTCTTATTTATATGTTTATTTTGGGTTGAATCGATGAACAGAAAAAATATAGTTATAATAGGGGCTGGAAATGCAGGAGAAACTCTTGCATATGAAGTATTAACCTCCGATGATAATAATGAATATAATATACTTTGCTTTTTAGATGATGATGAAAATAAAAAAGAAGTAAATATAGAAAATCATTCTATTGAAGTAAAAGGTAAAATTAAAGATATAGAAAAAATAATAGAAATATATAAAAAACAATATATAAGCGTAGAAGAAATTATAATAGCTATACCTACATTAAAACAAAAAGAACTTTTAGAAATACTTAATATTATATATACAACAGGAATAAAATATAAAATACTTCCCTGCTTCTTTGAGATAATAAAAGGAAATGCCTCTATAAAAGATATTAGAAATATAGAACCTTCGGATTTACTTGGAAGAGAAGAAATAGGATTTGATGAACAAGAGATATCCTCATACTATAAAGATAAAACTATACTTGTAACAGGCGGTGGAGGCTCAATAGGAAGCGAGCTTGTAAGACAATTAATTACACTTCCAGTAAAAAAAGTTATGGCATTGGATAATTCTGAAAGTGCTGTGCATTCATTGATAATGTCTTTAAATGACATAAAAAATGAAATACATAAACATAAATTCACCTATATAATTTCAAATGTAAGAGATTATGTTAAAATAAATAAAACACTTAAAGAAGAAAAACCAGATATTATATTTCATGCAGCAGCTCATAAGCATCTTCCTTTTATGGAAAGCTATCCTGAAGAAGCTATAAAAAACAATATACTAGCCACAGAAAATATAGCAACATTAGCTATAAAAAATAATATAAAAAATTTCGTATTCATATCAACGGATAAGGCTGTTCGTCCCACTTCATTAATGGGAGCAAGTAAGAGAATATGTGAAAGAATGATAATGTCTTTATCGCATGAGCAGAATAATACAGCATTTAAAATAACAAGATTCGGAAATGTTTTGGGAAGTAGCGGAAGCGTTATACCTGTATTTGAAAAACAAATAAGAGAAGGAAAGCCATTAACTGTTACTCACCCTGAAATGGTAAGATTTTTTATGTCTATAAGAGAAGCAGCAAGGCTTGTAATAAAAGCATGCACTTTAAATGATGGAATAATATTCACTTTAGATATGGGAAAGCCTGTAAAGATTTTAGACTTGGCAAAGAATATGTTAAAAATGTATGGGCTTACTGAAAAAGATATACCTATAATATTTACTGGAATAAGAGAAGGTGAAAAACTTTATGAAGAGATTTTAATGGACGATGAAACATTAATACCTTCTCAATATAAAAAATTATTTATAGCAAAAGATACAGTACAATGCCTAACCCCTGAAGAAAGAAAAATAATGATAGATGCCTTTGATATAGCCTCTCTTGATGCTGATAAAGAAACTATAAAAATGCTTATGCGTAAGTATATAGAAGAATATACAGGATAAAATTAAATATAAAAAAAACAATATTAAAATAAAAAAGCAGTACCATAAAAAATAGTACTGCCTTTAATAAAATTGTTTATTAATTATCAATTAACCTTCTCTTTTATAAGTCCGCTTCTATATGCATTTAAAAGCTCTAATAAATCATTTATTCTTATAGAAAGCTGTTTTCCAATATCGGTTTCACCTACAGTGATTCTTTTTATGAAACGTTCCACTATTATAGATTTAGGGCTTAATCTAAATCCAGATTCTACAACTTCTGTAAAAGGTCTATGCTCTGCTATCATCATCATATTTGAATTTGATATTAAAGTATAACCTCCTATTCCAGTATTTTTATGATATGCTTTAGAAAGTCCTCCGTCTATAACTAAAAGAAGTCCTCCTCCCTTTATAGGGCTTTCTCCCTTATGAGTTTTTACAGGAACATGTCCATTAACTATATGAGATCTGTTTATATCTAAATCAAATTCTCTTAATATAGATTGGCAGTACTCTTTACTGTCTATATGATAGTAGTATGAATTATAATGCTCTTTATGAGTTTCTTTATCAGTTATAAAATATCTTTCAAATGTAGTCATTCTATTTTTGCCAAATAAAGGAGATTTAGGACCGCACCATAAATACCAGCAATAATCAAGAGCATTAAGTTGTTCTTCGCTGCCTACTTCACAGTAAAAAGCCTTTCTCACTTTATCTTCAACTTGTTTTAAATATCTTTTTCCAGATAAATATTGACTGTCTATATAAACATCATCAAAAGTACCGTCTTCTTTAGTAGGTATGCATCCATGATATAATAAATTTCCATTGAAAATTTTGTATATTCCACCTTTAGCATATATATAATTAGTATGTCTTTGAAGAGTAGGACTATTCATAAAAGAAAATGCCAAAGTTTGTATCAATGTATTTTCTCCCTCTGTAAGCTCAAAAGGATTTTCTTTATTTATAGTAGGGAAATTTTTATCCCTAAGTTCATGAGTTTTTCCGTCTAATGTTATAGTACCTTTATCATAATCTATTTTGTCTAAAAGTATTCTATCATCCATACCATAATTAGGATGTCTTTTTATAAGTTGACATTCTAATTTAAATTGTATTATAGATACAGCCTTATGCATTTTAGCAGCTAAATCTTTATCTACCTCATCATAAATATTTTTATCCAATGTATTAGGTTTGAATACTTCGCAAGGATCATCTTTATAAATATCATTTGCAAAAGCAGACAATGATCTCAAATTGATACCATAACTATATTCAAGTAAATCAAAATTATTATATCTTATAGCAAGCCTTACAGCATTAGCCACACATATAAGACTTCCTTTAGCTGCCCCAAGCCAATGTATATCATGATTTCCCCAAGCTATATCCACTTCATTAAAAGTCATTATACTATCCATAACCTTATCAGGATGAGGTCCTCTATCATAAATATCTCCTACAATATGAAGCCTATCTACACTGCATTGTCTTATAAGCTGGCATAATGCTATTATAAATTTATCAGCAGCGGATATTTCTATTATAGAATCTATTATAGAAAAATAATAATTTTCTTTATTTTCTTCAGCATCAGTTTGTAAAAGCTCATCTAATATATAAGCAAAATTTGCAGGCATTTTTTTTCTTATTTTGGATCTAGTATATTTACTTGTTACAAGTTTACATATTCTAATAAGTCTGTATATTGTAATTCTGCACCAATCGGCAAAATCACTACCATTTGATTTTTCATTTATTAAATTTTTGGTATCTACTATTAGTATTTGAAGTTCTACTCTATCATGTTCAGGTAATGTATTTTTGAAAAGCAATTCTATCTTTTCTCTTATAACCCCAGAAGAAGTACCTAATAAATAATCAAATCCATCAGATTCTCCATGTATATCACTTAAAAAATATTCCGTACCCTTAGGAAGTTCTGATATAGCTTTCAAATTAATAATTTCAACAGAAGCATCATCTATTGTAGGGTACTTTTTAGATAATAATTCTAAATAATCTTTATCTCTCATAAAAGAACTCCAAAATATTAATTATATAGTAAATATTATATACAAAAATATATATAAATCTATATTATAATATCTTAATGTAAAATTTATTAATTATATGCATAAAAAAATCATAAATTTGAAATAAGAAATTAATATATAAAAATTGCACGGGAGCCAGAGATATTTCCTTTAAGTATTCCTTATTTTTTTGAAGTATAACATAGGAGTATCATAATTTAAAGCTGAATGTATTCTTTTATGATTCCAAAAATTATTATATTTTATTAATTTTTGATTTGCTTTTTCTAAAGTTAATTCTCTGCTACAGAAATCGTAAAATTCTTTTTGGTCTCGGTTGTGTGTACTTTCTACAACACCATTATACCAAGGTGAAGCCACAGGGCTGTAAACTCTTTTAATGTGCTGCTTCGTACAAAAGATGTCTAATGGATGTTCGGTTTCAAAGAAATGTTTTCTGTATGTAAATTCTGTACCATTGTCGCTTTGAATACAATGAATACGAAAAGGAAAATATTCTATTAGACGTTTCATAAAATCTACTGTATTATCTGGTGTTTTTTCTCTATACAAATATCTAAAAGTTATTCTTGTAGCTAAATCAACAGCGGTTAGCTGATAATAGCGTATTTCCCCAAAAAAAGCATACTTTGTGTCTATTTGAACCTTTTCGCCTGCTTCTTTTATATAAAAAGCATGTTTTCCTTTATGTTTTTTTCTTATTTTCTTCTTCTTTTTTTGATACAAGTTATATTCTTTTAATATCGTTTCAATTGCTGTAGTCCCTATTTTTATCTTTTCTTTTTCTAATAATTTCTTTATTTTCGTTTTACCATATTGATATTTCTTTCTTATTGATATAATTTTATTAATAATCATTTTATTTTTTAATTTATTAGGACTATTTTTCGGTTTTCTGCTTTTATTTTCGATTATCCCAGTTTCTTGTAATTTCTTCTTCCAATAATAATAAGTTCTGATACTAATATTAAATTTTAAAGCAAGTATTCTTTTATTCTTCACTTTATTAATGCTTAATACTATCTTTTTTTTCTGTTGTGTATTATACTGTTTCATAGATATTCCTTTTTGTTT
>NZ_JARHYI010000023.1 GCF_029258575.1 Brachyspira sp.
ATAAGAAGCAAGAGATGAACAAAATATTATCAATATTAAAGATATTAATGTAACAACTATACTATTAAAAAAATATGACCATATACCGCCTTTTAAAACAGAAATATAATTTGAAAAATTTAATTTATTTGGAAAAGCGAATACACCATTAGTAAATACTTCAAATTGCTCTTTAAATCCTGTCATAAAAGTATAGTAAAATGGTATAAAAGATATTACAGCATACAATATTAATACAAATATTATTAATATTTTAATTATTTTTTCATTATTACTATATATTTTTTTATTCATTATTTACTCCTATTTTTCAGCAGTATTTAATTTTTTGAATGTTATGAATGAAATTATAGAAATTATAATAAGCATAGCAAATGCTATAGTAGCTCCATAACCAAGTTTTAATGATACAAATGAATTCTTATACATATATGTTGCCATTAAATCTGTACCACCATTAGGGCCGCCTTCTGTCATAACATATATTAAATCAAAGTACTTTAATGAACCAACAATAGAAAGTATAATACCGCTTTTTATTGTAGGAGAGATATATGGTATAACTATTTCTTTTGCATAATTAAAATAATTAGAACCATCTATTTTAGCAGCTTCATATAATTCTACAGGTATTGAACTTATACTGGCTACATATAAAATAAAATAGAAAGGTATAAATTGCCAGCATATAACAGCAATTATTGCAAATATTGATATATTAGGATTACCTAATATATCTATTGTAATATCTATATTTAACATATTTAGAATACCAGCTATAATTCCAAATTGAGGATCGTATGCATATCTAAATAAAAAACCAATTGCTACAGATGACATAAGCATAGGAAGAAAATATATAGAACGTAAAAAATTAAATTTTCTTCCAACATAATCCATTGCTAAAGCTAATAATATAGCCACAGGCATTTGAATTATAATTGATAAGAACAATATTAATAAATTATTTTTTAAGGCTTTCCAAAACCTTATATCTGTAATTAATATCTTCCAATTTTCAAATCCGACAAAAGTTTTTACAGGATCTATACCATTCCAACTATGCAAACTAAGTATAAAAGAATCTACAATTGGGTAAAAAATAAATAATATCATAAATATTAAAGAAGGAATTAAAAATATTATAGATACAATATGTATTTCTCTATCTCTTATTTTTATCATTTTAGAAAACATAAACACTCCTTCATACTTATAAAATATACACAATAGCAATATAATAAATCGCTATTGTGTATAATATTTTATTATATATTATTTAGAACTAGGACCTAATAATTCTAGTGCTTTTGCTTCTAATTGTTTACATGCTTCTTCAGGTGTCATAGTTTTAGCCAACATAGCTTGTAAAGTATCTTTATGTACCTCAGCAAGTTCTGCTGGTAAATATTGATCATACCAAAGCTGAACAGTTGAAGCTTCATTTATAGCATTAACAATTTTAGTAAATATAGGTGAATCAGCTTTTACATCTTTTACAGGAGGTAATTTACCTATAGATAAACCTCCTTGAACAGCTTCGTTATCTACAAATTTCATCATTAATTTAAAAGCTTCTTCAGGATATTTACATGCTGATGATATGCTATAAAAATTATCTCCTATTGTACCTACTAATTCTTTAGGATCTCCTTTTCCTCCTTCAACTATAGGAAATATAAAAGCATCCAATTTATTAATAAAATCCGGATTTTCACTTGATATTGAACTTATTAAGAATGAACCTGATATAGACATTGCAGCTTTATCTGTATAAAGCAAAGCTCTAGCCTGACCTGAATCATCATCAAGTCCATTGAAACCATCATTAAAATAACCTTTATTAACCCACTCAACAAGTTTTTTACCAGCTTCTATAAATGCAGGATTTTCAAAACTTCCTCCATTTACTCGGTTAGCAGCATCATAAAATACTTTACTTCCTCCTATCCTAGAAACTAATGACATATAGTACATAGATGCTGTCCATTTAGTTTTATTTGCCAAAGCAAAAGGCTTTATACCTTTAGCAACTATTTGATCACATAATGCTTCAAATTCAGTTAAAGTTGCAGGAATTTTCCATCCATTTTTTTCAAATAATTCTTTATTATAGAATACCATAGCTATTATTGAAGATTCTACAGGAAGACCGTATATTTTTCCTTCATAACTTCCTTGACCTAAAGAAGCTGGAAGCAAAGTATTAGATAAATCATATTTAGCAACATAAGCAGTTAAATCTATAATTTTTCCAGCTTTTACATAATCTATCATAGTACCGCCGCTCCAAGTAAAAAATATATCAGGTGAATTGTTAGCACCTACTGCTATTTGTATCTGAGTTTTATAAGCATCATTTTTCATAGGTGTTATTTCTACATTGAAATCAGGATTTTCTTTTATAAATCTTTTGCCTGCATCGTCTTTAATAGTTACTTGTTTTCCAACATTTTGAATATGCCATACTTTTATTGTTTTATCTCCACTGCCATTAGAAGATGATGAAGAATTATTAGAACAAGAAATAAACAATAAGCTAGATATAATACTTAAAATCAAAATTATCTTTTTCATATGATTTTCTCCTTTTATATATAAATTATTATAAATTATAAATAAATTGATTTAATTTAGCTTCAAGTAATTCCTGATTTCCACTAGGAAGTTCTTTTTCTTCTAAAGAAAGAGCATAATCATATAATTCTTCTAATGAAGTAGATTTGCTTTCTATTTTTGCCCCTATTCCGCTATTATAAGAACTGTATCTTTCTTCTATAAACTTATCAAAACATCCGTCTTGAATTATTTTATCAGCAATTCTTAATCCCCAAGCCAAAGTATCCATTCCTGCAATATATGCATACATTAAATCGTCCATAGTATGAGAAGGTCTTCTAACTTTAGCATCAAAATTAAATCCTCCATGTTTTAATCCTCCGTTTCTGATAATTTCCATCATCATTAAAACAGCATCATAAACATTTGTAAGGAACATATCTGTGTCCCAGCCCAAGAAAGTATCACCGTAATTAATATCAACAGAACCCAATTTTCCATGATTTCTTGCAACCTGCATTTCATGCTGCATAGTATGTCCTGCCAAAGTAGCATGATTTACTTCCAAATTAAGTTCAAAATATTTTTCTAAATTATAATGATATAAAAACTCCAAAGTAGTAGCAGCATCAAAATCATATTGATGTTTTGTAGGCTCTTTTGGTTTAGGTTCGATAAAGAACTGACCTTTAAATCCTATCTTTTCTTTATATTCTACAGCCATAGACAAGAAATATGCTAAATGATCTAATTCCTTTTTCATATTTGTATTAAGTAAAGTTTCATATCCTTCTCTTCCGCCCCAGAATACATAACCTTTAGCATTTAATTTATTGGCTATGTCCATAGTTTTTTTAGTTTGGGCAGCAGCGACAGCAAAAACATCAGCATAAGGACTTGTAGCTGCCCCATGCATATATCTAGGATTAGTAAATAAAGATGAAGTAGCCCATAAAAGTTTTTTACCTGTTTTATTCATACTTTCATGAATTAACTCTACTATCATATCCAATTTTTCATTAGTTTCTTTCAATGTAGAATATTCAGGAGCTACATCTCTGTCATGAAAACAGAAATAATTTATACCTAATTTCTGCATAAATTCAAATCCTGCTTCTACTCTCATTTTAGAGGCTTCCAAAGCTTCTTTTCCATTCCAAGGTCTGCTTGCAGCAGGTGCTCCGAAAGGATCAGCACTTCCTGCAGCCAATGTATGCCACCAACTCATAGCAAAAGGCATCCATTCCTCCATAGTTTTTCCAGATATTACTTCTGAAGCATTATACTGCTTGAATGAAAATGCCTCCTTACTATCTTTTCCTTTATAAAGAACTTTATCAGCATTCTTAAAATATTCCATTTATATATCTCCAAACAAAACTTTATTTAGTAAAATTAATTTACTTAAGCGATAAAAAATATCCACAATAATAAAATCATTTTACTAATTAAAGTCTAATAAAAAAAATTATGTTTGTCAAGAAAAAACATATTTTTTAACTAAAAAAATCCTTGTCATATATAAATTCAAAGAAATTAATAAGACCCACACCAACTAAAGAAGATTTATCTCCTAATTTAGATTTGAATACCATAACATTAAATTTTGAATAAAAGTTGTTATTTTCAAAAATTTCTTTTTGTATATAAGGATATATTCTATCCCAATAATCTATCATTTTTCCACTTAGAATGATTTTACTTGAATCGTATATAGAAAGCAGACTTCTTATTCCTCTGCCCAAAAATTTACAATATTCTTTTATTACTTTTTCGCTCTTTTTATCATAACTCTCAAATAACTGATTAATATCATCAAAATCAAGCTTATTTTTTTTCATAATATTTTTAAGTCCGTCATAAGAAGCATATCTCTCAAAACAGCCTCTATTCCCGCAAGTACAAGGCTCTCCGTCCATAATGATAGTAAAATGCCCTATTTCTCCAGCAAGTCTATGAGCACCTTTCAATAATTTCCCGTCTACTATTTGTCCGCCGCCAACTCCGAAATTCGATATAGATATAAGCATATAATTATTTTTATCTGTTTCTTTTGATAAATAAAATTCTCCCAAAACAGCACTATTCGCCTCATTCTCTAAAATAATATTTAAATTCAATTCATATTCTAAGTTTTTTATATTAATATTATTAAGCCCCAAATTGGTAGCATATAAAATATTTTTCCTATCAAAACTAATATTTCCTGGTATAGATATTCCTAATTGTTTTATATTGAGATATTCTTTATATTTATTTCTATAATCATTAACAACAAAACTAATTACATCAAAAAAATTATTATTATTAATAGTTTTTTTATATTCTTTATAATTATGGTAATTTCCTGACATATCAATTACTGCTATCTTTACTAAATTAAAATCTATATCTATTGCTAAAGACTGTTTTTTATGAAGTGTTGTTTTCCAAATCTGAGCCTTTCTTCCAACCATACCTTCTGTAAAATTCTCCTTTGTGATAAAATCATTTTTAAATAAAATATCCAAAGATTCATTTACAGTAGGCTTTGTAAGTTTTAAACTGTCCACTATATCAATACTTGTAAATCTATCTCTTTTGATACATTCTTTTAAAATATTTTTTAATGTTTTTTCTTTTGCTAATACTTGATACTTCATAAATCCTTACTTCAATGTGAAATTATTAAAATTTATTACTTTATATTTAATACTAAAAATACATAAAAATCAAATTGAAAAATAAAGTTTCATGAATTATTAATAAAATATTGATTTTTGATATATATTTTTATATACTTTATATTGTGATTATTTAGTCAAATGATTTAATAAATTATATTTAAGGATAATATAAAAAATGTACACATTAGGAATAGATTTAAGCACACAGAGTATTTCTTTAAGTATTATAAACTGTGAAAATTATAAAAATGAATTAAATATTTCTATAGCATTCAACTCATTAGAAGAAATAAAAAACTCCAAAATGAATAAAAACACATTGCTGGTAGATTCAAATATTGATGGTAAAGCAGAACAGGATACAAATATATTTTTAGCCGCATTAGACAAAGCATTATTACAGCTTAAAGAAAAATGCTCTGTAAAAGATATAAAAGCCATACAAATATCTGCACAGCAGCATGGACATGTTTATTTATCTGAAAAATATAAATCAAATATAGTAAAATTAAAAGATAAATCATCAGTAAATCAAAGTTTAGTTGATATATTAAAAACTTCATATTCCTATGATTATGCTCCTATATGGAGAACTTCATGCACACAAATACAGGCTAATGAACTCAGAAATGCAGTTGGAGGAAAGGAAAATATGATAAAAATAACTGCCTCTAACTCCCCTCTTAGATTTACAGGTGCTATAATTAAATATAATTTTGACAATAATAAAGATTTATCAAAAAATACATATAAAATATTTTTATTAAATACATTTATAGCATCAATATTAACAGCAAAGGATAATATATCTGTAGATTTTGGAAATGCTTCTGGAATGAGTTTAATGGATTATACGAAAAAACAATGGAATGATACTTTATTAAATACTGTATCAAATGATTTAAAAGAAAAATTAGGAAATATAGATAACCCTTCTAGTTTTGCAGGATATATATGCGAATATTTTGTAGAAAAATACGGATTTGATGGCGAATGTATAGTTGGCATAGGAAGCGGAGATAATCCTCAGACTAAAGTATTATATAAAGGCGACATATTATCACTTGGCACTAGTTTTGTTTATATGCTTAATATAGATGAAAACAGCAGAGATTATTCAGGAGTTTCAAATGGCATGTATGATGGAATAGGAAATCCATTTATGATATTCTGTCGTACTAACGGAGCTATGGTTTGGGATGAAATTATGAAAACATATACAAGAACTTATAAAGAAATAACAGAATCATTAGAAAAAAATACTAATAATATACCTCTTGTATTATGGCAAAAAGAAAATGAATCCGTACCTATAAGTAGAGCTTTCCATATAAAAAGATATTATAAAAATCCATCTTTTGATAATGATTATAAGGGAATAGTTTTAAGTTCTTTATCTCTCGTATCATTATATTCAAAACAGTTCATTTCAAAAAATAACAAAACTTATCTCGCTGTTACAGGCGGTCCTACAAAGGATAAAGAAATATTAAAAATAATAGCAAATATTTGGCAATGCCCTATAAGAATACTTCCTTCAGGAGGTGCTTCTCTTGGTGCTGCTATATCTGCTGTTTTACTATTAAGAAAAAAGATTTCATTAGATGATATAAGAGATTCTTTGATTGATAATACGTTCATAGAACCTGACAATAATCTTGCAAATAAATATCATGACTATATGATGGTTTTAAAAGAAAAATTTAATGAAATAAATAAAGCCATATTATGATAATACAGCTTTATTTATTTTTATTATTTGAGGATTATTTTCTATAAGCCATTCTTCTGTAAGTATGTCTTATACCTCTAATAGCGATAGACATAGCCATAATATTTTCAGGTAATGCCATACCAGAATAAGCAGCATCGCCAATATGTACAATATCAGCACCTGCCATCTTTGACCATAAAGTCATTTCTCTGATAGTATTAACATCAGCACCTTCCTGAGAAGTTCCTATAGCCGTTTTTGCTAAAGCTCCGAAACTATGTATTCTTTTTATTTGTTCATGAACAAAATCAACAGTATATCCAGGAAGTGTAGAAGGGGCACCAACCATAACAACATCAGCACCTGCCTTAACCATATTATCAAGCTCTTCCATAGAATACACATTATCTCCACCTGCCCCATGCATTTTTCCTGCAATAATAAGAATTTTATCACCGCAAACAGTTTTTAATTCTTTAGCAGATTTTGATATATTTTCTATTGTAACACCTGTATTTGGGTTTCCTGTAAGAACAACATAATCAAAACCATATTGAAGAAGTTTTTCATAATTCTCTTTTGAAGCTCTAAAGCCTGAATTATAATTACTGTCTTCTGGTACAGGCTCTAAATTAACACCTATTAATCTTCCTGTAACCTTTTTCAAATCCTTAACAACATTATCATTGTTCTTATTCATTTCATTAACTAAACCTTTTAATCTTCCTGAAAGCCAAGTTTGCTCTGAAGAATCAGGATTTTCTTTATATAATCCCCAAACAAAAGGTTTATTCATATCAAATAAATTTAAAGTTATTAAATCTGCTCCAAAAGCAGCAGCAGCTTCAGCATTACTAACTGAATCTATCAAAGGCTGATGACCGCAACATACTTCAGACATAACAGATCTTCCTTCAGATTTTTTAATAATTTCCTTTAGTAAAGAAGCATTCATATTTAAAACATCTTCTAAACTTAATTCAAAAATTCTTTTACCCATATAAGTCCCCTTTTTAATTTATTTAGTTTCGTTATTTTCTCCATTTTCTTCTGCTTCTTCTAATAAAAGTTTTTTATCATAAGCTATTAAAAATGGAAAATACATGGCAGTTAAAATTGTCAAGTTAACTAAAACCAATATTATTGATTTCCAATCTCCACCCGTTGCAAAATAAGCATATAAAGGTGCAGGAAATGTCCAAGGAACAACTGCAACAGTTTGTGAAACAAATCCAAGTTTAGTAGCAATATATGAAGTAATTACACATATCATAGGTCCTGCAATATAAGGAACAATCAAATAAGGGTTTAATACTATAGGAGTTCCAAATACTATAGGTTCATTAATGTTAAATAAACAAGGAGCCAAAGATGATTTTCCTAAAACTTTCATATATTTTGAACGTGCAACAAAAGCCATTAATATAACAAGTCCAAGTGTACCTCCACCACCGCCTATCCAAATAAATGAATAATAAAATTGATTTGTTAATATATAAGGTATAGTTTCTCCATTTATATATGCCTGTGCATTAGCTTCAAAAAGCTGTAATAATATAGGCATAGTAAATGCTTCTACTATAGAACTTCCATGAATACCCAAGCTCCATAATAAACATATAAAAAATACCATTATTAAAGCACCGGGTAAACTATTTATTATAATAGGAAGCCAGAAGAATAGTTTCTGCAATATTACATGTAAATCTATGATTCCATCAGGAAATTGATTTGGTAATAAAGCTGGTATCAAATGTAATAATTCAAATAATGACACTATAACTAATAAAGGAATTAAAGCTTCAAAAGATCTTATTACACCTTCTGGAACTCCGTCAGGCATTTTTATAGTTAAATTTTTCTTTTTAAAGAAATTAAATACAAAACATACTACTATAACACATAAAAATCCTACAAACATTCCTTTACTTCCCATATTATCCATAGGAATTATCATACCTAAAGAATTTAATGGGTTTGAAGTAATACTTAATTTATCACCTATATTAGGCAATGAATCTAATTTTAAAAGCTCCATTAATGCTGCCTGATTTTCATTTGTTACCACAACAGTAGAAAATGACACCGATTCAAATGCTTTAGTCCAATCCAAAGTCATAAAAAACGCTATTAAAGAAATCAATATAATCGGTATTGTAGGTAATTCTAAATTTCTTGATAAATGATAAGCTGTTCCTATAATAACAAATACAGATATAATACTCATAGTAGCCTGAAAAGGCATCAATATTATCTCTCTATTTGCTGCTATCCATTTAAAAACTCCCATAGTTTCAAACCAAGAATTCGGAACTGGAGGATAAGCTATAAGAAGGAAAAAACTTCCAACTATTGTAATACCAATAACAGATATTACACCCTCTTTTACTGCACTAATATACCTATTATTAGATAATCTTACTACAGTATCCATCAAAAATTTTTCAACAAATTGTTTCATAAGTATCCTTAGTTTATAGTTTCAGACAAGTATAAAATAGTCAATTCGTTTGTCAACAAAAAATATTACCATAATAATCTGGTAATAAATATACTTGACAGATTTTAATTTAAATATATATTATTACACTATAATTTAATTATCAAATATAATAAAAGGAAGTAATTATGCCTACTTATGAATATAAATGTGGAAACTGTGGAAATGAATTTGAAGAATTTCAATCAATAACAGCAGAATCTAAAGCAGACTGTCCTAAATGCGGAAGTGAAGCAAAAAGAATGATATCTTTAAATAGTGGCATCATTTTTAAGGGCAAAGGATTCTATGTTAATGACTATAAAGGAAAAAATAGTACCTCATCTAGCTCATCAAGTTCATCTAGTAGTAATGAATCCGCCTCTACTCCTACAAAAAGCTGCTGAGGGGTTAAATAAAGCTTATAGTTTATAAGCGACAAATATTGATAACATTATATGGTATAAATATAATAAAATAAAAATTTAATTTAAGAAAGTTTATGGCTAAAAAAATATCTATAATGAATGTTTCAGAAGAGGAATTATCTAAATTCTGTATAGAAAATAATTTCCCTAAATTTCATGCATCTCAAATACTGAATTGGATATATAAAAAGTATGCAATAAGTTTTGAGGAAATGAGCAATATACCAAAAAATTTAAGGACTTTATTAGATGAATACTATTTTATACATAATTCAAAAATAGAAAATATTTCAGAAGATGAATACGGCACTCAAAAATTATTAATATCATTATATGATAGAAAAAAAGTAGAATCTGTTATACTAAAGAAAAAAGACAGGGTAACATTCTGTTTATCATCACAAGTAGGATGTGGATACGGATGTGCTTTTTGTGCCACTGGAAGTATGGGACTTTCTAGAAATCTAACCGCTGATGAAATATTAGCTGAATTTCTACTTATGAGAGCCGTTACAAAAAAAGTCAATTCAATAGTATTTATGGGCATGGGAGAACCTTTGGCAAATACAAAGAATCTTTTTAAAGCAATAGATACTATTAATTCATTCAAAGGTTTTAATTTAGGTATAAGACATATTACAATATCAACATCTGGAGAGGTTGCTGGAATAAAACAGTTAATTGAAAGAGATTTGGACTGCAGATTAGCTGTTTCTTTGCATTCATTAAAAAATGATATAAGAGATAAAATTATGCCTATAAATAAAAGATATCCAATAGAAAATCTTATGGCTATACTAAAAAGATATAGTAAGAATGGAAAGAGAATGATTACATTTGAATGGGTGCTTATTAAAGATATTAATGATTCTGTTAATGATGCATACAGACTTGTAAATTTGAAAAAAGAATTCCCTTTTAAGGTTAATGTCATACCTATGAATCCTGTAGAACATGCTCCTCAATTGCAAAGACCTAATAAAGATATTATATTAAGATTCAAATCTATACTTAAAGACAATGGAGTCGAAGTCGTTGAGAGATTCAAACAGGGACAGGAAATATTGGCAGGCTGTGGACAATTGGCTATTAAAAACATGTAAATTAATATAGTATTTATTATTTATTTAAATAGTTGTATAATATAAGTAATTTTTTATAATAAATAATGAAGAGTAATATATGGAAAAATTTAATAGTTCATTATTCAGCAGAAAATACGAAGGCTATAATTTAGAAAAAGAAATATGTATCATTAATAGAGGTATAGTAGAAAATGATATATATGCCTTGGATTTTTTAAGAGAAGCCAATTATACATACAATAAAGACAGAGAATATTTTTATTCATTATATAAAACATTAGAAAACAGTAATAACTGTGGTATATATTTGATATTAACTTCCATTTTGCTGAAAAATGATGATGAAAAAGCTAATCTAAAAATAGCCGATAAAAAAATATATATTTTACTTCAAAAGCTTTATGACTCTTATTATGCCAAATACAATATAGTAGAACATCTTGGAATACCTAACAGTATTACAATAATAAATAATGATATAATATACGAAGATGATAAAAGATATGAATTAATAAAAAGATTTCATGTAAAAAAATCAGCATTTGGATATTTTAGTGCAATAAAACCTTATAAGCCTTATAATATTAAAAAAACTCCAAACAACGAAGATATAGAATTTATAAAAAAATCGATATTAAACAATTATAGATTATATTATATTTTATTATTATCAGATTACTCTAAAAAATCTAAGAAGCTTCTTAATATAATATTAAAAATAAATAATTATAAAGCATTAATATATTTAATTTTAATTAGAAAAGAAGGATTCAATATCACATATCAGGAAAGTTTAAATTATTTAACTAATATGGATGTAACATTATCTGATATTATAATTTCTTATATATTTTTCTATTCTTATAATGATAGAATATCATATTATGATTCATTTGCAGTTCAGATAAAAAATAAAGAATTTAATAATTTTTTCTATTCACTAATAAAAAAGAATGTGGAATATTTTGAAAGTTTATTTTCAAACAAAAACTTTGTAAATAGAGTAACAAAAAACAGCAAAAATTTCATACCGTTTTTAAATGAATTATACAGTAAAGAAATAGATTTCGGTTCAAGTAAGATACTATGTTCTCTTTTGGATAATAAATCTCATAGTATAAGAAAAACTGCTATAAAAATAATTAATAGAAAGAAAAAAGAATCCTATGAATATTTAAAAACTTTGGAAAGTGATTTAGCAAAGGATATATTAAAAAGATGGAAAAATAAAAAAATTATCAATTTGGGTTTTAAAGATATTGATAATATAGTTAATTTTGTTAATAAAAATTATGATAAAAAATATGAAAAAAATTTATTATGTTTAGATGAATCTTTATTGTATGGAATTATTAGTAAAGACTCTAATCAGAATGTACCAATTATTATTATAAAATATATATATTTGGAATATTCTAAATTAAAATTTCCTTCAAAAATAAAAGATTTAGATAAAATTATTTCGTATTTTGATTTTGAATCTTTTGTAAATGTTATAAAAAATATATATGAAAGATGGATATTTGAAGGTGCTGATACAACTTATAAATTTGTAATGATACCTTATCTTGTTTATGAATCAGATCATAAAATAGATAAAGTATTGAATAATCTTAGAGATTGGTGTGAATCAGGAAGAATTTCTCTTGCTAATTATGCCATATCAGCATTATCTTCCAATGGCAGTATTTACTCTTTAACTTTAATCGATTATATATCAAATAATTTTAAATACTATCAAATAAAAAATACATCAAAATTAGCATTCAAATCAGCAGCAAAAAAACTCAATATTTCAGAAGATACTTTGGGTGATAAAATCATACCAAATTATGGAATAGATAGAAATGGTCAAAAAGTATTAAAAGATGATACATACTCTTTCACTCTCAATATAAATGAAAAATTGAATATTGAAAAAATATTTGATAATAATAAAAAAGAATATGTAACTAATATAGATAAATATCATAATATAAGCAAAAAACTATTAGATGAATTTTACAGTATCAAAAATAATATGAAATCAACTTATGAATTCCAAGTTTACAGACTGCATAAAGCATTAATGACAGGAAAAAAATGGGATATAGATGATTGGAAGAATATATTCATAGAAAATTATATTATGAATATATTATCTGATAATTTTATTTGGACTGTATATAATAAAAATTATAAAATAATTCAGCATGTAAAATATAACAGAACATCAAAAACATTTCAAACCTTGGATAAAGAAATATACAAAATTAATAAGCAGTACAAATTATCATTGGCAAGCCCAATAGAAATGGAAGATGAAGAAATAGAGAAATCTAAAGAATTGATAAATTATTTGAATATTAAACAGCCATTCAATCAAATGCAAAATATTAATTTTTCTTTCAATGATAATGATATAAAAGAAAATATAATAGTAAAATATAGAAATAAAGAAATAAAAATAAAAACTTTTAAAACTTTAGCTGATTCTCTTGATATGGAATTAGATTATGAAAACTCTTATATGGTTGGATATAAAATCATAGATACCGCTATATCTATAGGAGTAAAAATTAATTTAATTGGTATAGATAATGCCATAGATGATAATGATATAATTTTATTTGGAGATATTGTATTTTACAAAATAGATAATAATGAAACATTCTCATACAAAAATATGATAGATCCTAGAATTTCAAATATTAGATATGTTAAATATATAATGTTTAATATAGATAATTATATAAAGAAAAATACAGAAAAACCTAAAAATAGATATAAAAGGAAATCAAGTAAAAAATGAAAGCTACCATAGTATTACCTACATATAATGAAAGAGATAATATAGAAAAAATGCTCAATACAATATTATCATTACCTGAATATATAGAAGTTTTGGTAGTGGATGATAATAGCCCAGACTGCACTGCGACGATAGTTGAGAAGTATTTAAATAATAATAGAGTTCATTTATTAAAAAGAGAAAAGAAAGAAGGATTGGGACCTGCATATATTGCTGGATTTAAACATTCATTTCAGTATAATCCTGATTATGTTATAGAGATGGATGCTGATTTTTCACATGATCCTAATTTCATTATTAAATTTATTGAAAGAATGGAAAATGAAAAATTAGATTTAATAATAGGATCTAGGTACTGTGATGGAATAAGTATAGTAAATTGGCCTTTAAAAAGGCTTTTTCTATCATATTATGGCAATAGATATGCATCAATTGTATTAGGTTCAAAAATTATGGATATTACAGGCGGATTTAAATGTTTTAGAGTATCTGTATTAAAAAAAATGAACTTTGATAATATACTTTCGGCTGGATACTCTTTTCAAATAGAGATGAATTATTCTTTTGAGAGCAATGGATATAAAGTAGAAGAAGAACCTATAATATTTTATGAAAGAAGAAACGGACAATCAAAAATGTCTAAAAATATAATAGCAGAGGCATTATTTAGAGTTATACGTTTAAAATTTAGAAATAAAAAGAAATACTTTAATAATTAAAATTATTAAAATATCAAAATTATAAATAATCAAAGTAAAACGGTTAATATATAATATAGTTAATTATTTCAAATTTTTATAATATAGTTAGGATATGTATTATGAATAAGATTATTTATATTATTTTTACGCCATAGCATTAATATTATGCGATAAAATAAAAGAAGAGAGGTTGATGCTATATAAATATAGTATCCTTATACCAGAGAAATATTATATAAAATTCCTAATATTATAAATTATTATTTGATATAAGAAATTATAGTAATTAGATTTGATTAACCAATAGATTTTCAAGAGTAATATTAAAATGGTATGAATCGAAGCAGAAGTTATTGAAGAAACTGACCTGTTACAAATTATATACGATTAGAAATACTTATAAATATATTAAACAGTTTATAATACTATATTGGCACCTATACTTCTAAATTGTTCTATGAAACTAAAAGATGATTTCTTAATAGACTCAGCATCATCTATAGAGATATTTTCATTTGAAACAATAGATGCCACAGCAAGTGCCATAGCTATTCTATGATCATTATGAGAAGTAGTATTTCCACCTTTAAGTCTTTCAACACCATTTATAAATATCTCATCATTTCCTACCTCTATATTAGCACCTATTTTAGTGAAACTATCTTTTAAATCATTAATTCTATCGCTTTCTTTGTATTTTAATCTTCCTGCATTATACAATCTAGTTCTTCCTTTAGCAGTACAAGCAAGTGCTGTGATAATAGGAGCCAAATCTGGTATATTTGACATATCTATATCCATAGCATTTAATTTATTAGATTTTTTTATTGTGATTGAATTATCATCATTATAATATATATTAGCACCCATAAACTTAAGAATATTTAATATTTCTTTATCACCCTGTATAGAATATTTATTTAATCCATACAATGTAACTTCCCCTCCTAAAGCTCCAGCAACAGCAAAAAAAGCAGCATGAGACCAATCCGATTCTACTTCATAATTTAGAGGGGAATATTCCTGATTTCCATATACTTCTATTACATTATTACCCTGTCTAGATATTTCTATATTTGCAGATTTAAGAGTTTTCAAAGTCATCATAACATAAGGAGTGGATTCTAACTCCCCTTCTATAATAATTTTAGAATCATTTTCCAATAACGGTAATGCAAATAAAAGTCCGCTTATGAACTGACTGCTTATATTTCCAGATACTCTAAACTCTGATGATTTTAACTTTCCTGATATATTAATAAAATCTTTGGAAATATTAAACTCTAATCCCCGTTCTTCCCATATACTCTTATAAACATTCATAGGTCTTGAAAACAATTTCTCTGAACCTATAAAAGTACAATTTACTCCAAGTGCCGATATGATTGGAATTAAAAGTCTTAAACTAGTACCAGATTCTTTAACATCTATAGTCAATTCTTTTTTATATTCTTCTTTAGGTGATACTTTCAAATAATCATCAATTATTTCTAAATCGGCAAAATTAGAAACAGCATTTCTTGTAACATCAATATCAACACCCACATTATCTATCCAAGGCTTTATGATACTTGATTGTTTTGCTAATGATGATGCTATTAAAGCCCTATGAGCATCACTTTTACTCATTTGAATATAAATAGATCCAAAAATATCTGAAGGTTTAATAGTTAAAGACATAATATAATCTCCAATGATTGCATATATTACTGCAATATAGAATCTACAAAACTTTCAGCATCAAATTCCTTAAAATCATCTACTTTCTCCCCAAATCCACCATAATATATTGGAAGAGATAAATAATGAGCAATGCTTATAGCAACTCCGCCTTTAGCTGTACTATCCAATTTTGAAACTATAGCACCTTGTATATTTAAAGCATTAGTAAATACTTTAGCCTGCTCAATACCATTATGCCCAACATTAGCGTCCAATACCAATATAGGTACAAAATTAAATTCTATAAATCTTTCAGTAGCAATTTTTTTCATCTTTTCAAGCTGTCTTACTAAATTTTCCTGATTATGAAATCTACCAGCTGTATCAACTATAACAATATCAGCATCTGTTGCCTTAGCCTTATCCAAAGCAGAAAATAATACACTAGCAGGATCTCCAGCTTGCTGTCCTTTTACAATAGTTACAGAAAGTCTATTAGCCCACTCTTCTAATTGCTCTATAGCAGCAGCTCTAAATGTATCTGCCGCAGCCAATATTACTTTATGATCTTTTTTCAATATATTAGCTAATTTAGCTATGGAAGTTGTTTTACCTACTCCATTAACTCCAACTACAAAAAGTATAGTTTTATCTTTTAACTCTATTTTTTTTGATATAAATTTAGATATTAAAATTTCTCTTAAACATTTTTTAACTTCTGAAGGTTCTTTTATATTTTCTTTATCTACAGCTTCTCTCAACTTTGAAATAATATCTTTAGTTGTTTCAACACCAGCATCTGCGGTTATCAATATATTTTCTAAACTAGCAAAAAACTCATCATTAATTGATGAAGTATTAAACAATGATGATAATGAAAATTTACTTTTAGAACTTGTTAATGAGACTTTAGGTTTTTTAGATTTTTTAATTATTACCAATAATATAAAAATAACTAAAATAACAGAAGCTGCTATTATATATGATATCATAGATTGCATTTATTAATTACTCCAAATAAAAAATTATTAAAAATATTATTTGATATTATATAAACTATTAAGATTTTTTCAAGTTATAAAAAAGCATTGATAATAAAAAATATTACCAATACTTTTCCCCATTAAATAATAATTGTGTTTTTTAATAATTAATTAAAAGCCTAAAAAGAATTAGCTGTAGCATTACATGAAGGACATTTGCTCAGTGTACCCCCGATTCTATATATACAAAAACATAATATAAATAGTAAACTGTAGGTAAAGTTTTCTTAGCATTTAAATCATACATAACTTTAGTATATAATTCAGAATGAGTTTTTTTAACAGAAGTTGTTCTATTAATTAAATCAGTAACATTTTTATTATTTTCAGTTGCAATAACTTTACTGAAAGTAGGATACATTTTGGTATATTCATAAATTTCTCAAGCTATACAGCTTTTTAAATTATCAACATCAGTACCTGTTTTTGGTGTATTAACTGTAGCATTAATCTTTAGTAGATAAAGCCATATCATTTAGAAGTTTAGCATGTAAAGCCCAAGTTGCAAAGCTACTATAAACATAGCAGAAATGCTTTTATTTTGAGTCTTCTTATCAAATTCAGTATAAGAAACAGATACATTCATCTCATCATTATATGACTGAGATATGCCGTCTAATGCAGATTTAGCTGTTTGTTATATAAAAACTAGCAAATATAGATAGGAATAAGATAAATGAAGTAATTTTTTAAATCATATTTTTTCTTCTTTTAATATAGTGTTTTAATGAATGTATATGTGAGGCAAGATATAAATAAAAAAATTTTAATACATATAAAAAGTAAAAAAATGTATATTTTTACATAAAAAATTATTATTAATAAATAATATTAGTAAATGAGAACCTTAATATACAATTTGTTATTATTAAAAATACATATTATAGAAAAGACAGTTCAAAGAAATGAACTGCCTTTTTATCTGTTTCGTATTTATTATTTACGCATTTTTTCAATAACTTTTCCTAATATTGATATCCCTTTATCAATATCTTCTGGCTTGGAATTTGTATAATTCAATCTTAAAGTACCCAAACCTCTTTTTGCTTCATAGAAAGGTTCTCCAGCTACAACAGCAATACCATCATCAGCAGCCTTTTTTGAAAGGTCAACTGCATCTATTCCTTTAGGAAGAGTTGCCCATATAAACATACCGCCTTCAGGATGAGTCCAATGCATATCATCAGGTAAATATTTATCCATAGCTTCAAGCATATAATTACATTGTCTGCCATATAAATCTATTATCTTTTTTATATGAGAATCATAATCATTATCCTCGAGATATTGACTTACAACCATTTGAGAGAATGTACCTGTATGCAAATCTATAAGCTGTTTATAATTTTTCATTTTAGAATATAATTCTTTTTCTCTACATGCTATCCATCCTAATCTCATACCAGGGGCAACAGTTTTTGAAAAAGTACCTAATAATATAGCCTGCTCTCCCAAATATATTCCCATAGATTTTTGATGCTCGCCTTTAAATCTAAGTTCTCCGTAAGGATTATCCTCTATAAAAAATGTATCCTTACCTTTCATTATATCTGCTATTTTTTCTCTTATTTCATTTTTATAAGTTATCCCAGTAGGATTTTGGAAATTTGGAACTGAATAAAAGAATTTGTTATCATGTTTATTTATAGCATTTTTAAACTCTTCTATATCAACTCCGTCTTCATTCAAATTAACTGTATTAATATTAGGATTATAAAGATGAAATGATTGTAAAGCAGCTAAATAAGATGGATCTTCAACCAAAACATTATCATTAGGATCTATAAGACATGAAGAAATAATATCCAATGCCTGCTGAGAGCCGTTAGTAATAAGTATATCTTTACTATCTATATAAATACCCTGCTTTTTATATCTATTTGCAATAAACTCTCTTAAAGGTCCGTATCCTTCAGTACTATTATATTGCAAAGAATAAGCACCTTTAGTTTCCAATACTTTATTTGCAGCAGCTTTAATCTCCTCTACAGGAAAAGATGCAGAATTTGGAAGTCCTCCTGCAAATGATATTAAATCACCTTTGGTAGCAACTTCAAGCATAACCTTAATAAAACTGCTTTGATAATCTTCTTTTAATGCTCTTTTTGATAATCTTAACTTCATAATACTATCCATTTAAAAAATTTATTCTTTATTATACACTACTATTCATAATAATGCTATAGTGTTTCTCTTTTTTTGTAAACTATATAAAAAAGGGAGATTTTTGAATCCCCCTCTATTTTCAATATTATATTTTCCAATTAGGGAAACGTTTTATAACTGCGGAGATAATATCTGTTTTATAATGCTGTTCTAAATTCACTAATTTTTGGAATTCATTGAATATAATCTTAACATCATCTTCCGATTCATTTTCTATAAATTTAAGTAAATAAGCCTTGTCAAATACTAAATCATACACAACTTTCAAAAGTTTTCTAGACTGGGCAGATGTTTCTTTTTTATCAACCATTTTTGATAAATGCGGTATTATACTTAATAATCCAATCATAAGTGAATTTCTATTTATTTTTATATCTCCTTCTGTATCATCATAATACTCTCCGTCAAGTATTTTCTGAGCAAAATAAACAAATGATTCAGGACATTCTCTATAATGAAGAAATATATCATCTATAGTTTTAGCAAGCATGTCAACTTTGCCATCTTCAAATAATTTATTAACTATAAGATAATTATTTTTTACTTGAGAAGAGTAAAGCATTTTAAGTATTATATTATAATAATCGTCTCTTCTGCCGTCCCAAATAGCTTTTATAAATTTTTCTCTATAGTTAGAAGAAGGAAGCATCTCATAAACATGAGTATAATCATCAATATCTTTTACTATATCAGAAAGCAAAGGTATGCTACTGTCTGCATTTACCTGACTTCTTAAATATATAGTGCTTACTATTCTAGCATCATTAGGGGATTTATCATCTTTCGATACATTTATAAAATAATTATTCATCTCCTTAGCTTCTTCAGAATTTAAATTCGGAGTATAAGTAAGGTATTCCATATATATTTGATATCTTTCAAAGAAATCATTAGTTTTATTAAATTTAGATAAACTTTCAGCATCATAAGTTTCAGCTTCTTCATTATAGAGGAAAGTATTTTTACCAAATTTAACAGTAGTAGAAGCCCTTACAGATTTTTTAGCACTTTCAAGCCATTTAGTATAAGAAGACTCAGCAACTACAACAGCAGGTTTTGAAGTCAATTCTTGTTTCAAATCTTTAGTTGTAATTGTTTTCTTATATTTCAAAATAATAGTTAAAAGTTCTGTAGGATTTTCCTCTGCTATTTTCTTTATCTCATTAAGTCTATAAGCTTTATAAACATTTATATCATCATTAGGTAATGTTGTTAAAGATTGTATAGCCATATCAAAAGTCATTTTTCTAGTATCTTCCTGCGATACAAATTTGATATTAACATTATTTATATCTATAGATTTAATTTTACCTACACCAAAATTTCTATGAATAACATATTTATCAACATCATATGGTATATACTTCTCAAAGATATCTATACAGTCTTTAGGTTTTTTATTAACATTTGTAATGGCAGATATTTCCTTTATTTCTTCAAAAAGCGTATGATTAGGATATAAAGCCTCATAAACATCAACAAGTCTATGTCTGAAAAATTTAGCTTTTTTATTGTTTTGAGCAACTATATCCTGTTCATAATTAAGTAAATTTTTTATAGTTTTTAAAGCATCATTATATCTGTTATTTCCAAAATAATAGAAAAATATTATTTTCCAAACATCTATCATTATATTAGAATCAACAAGAGCCTTTAAAGCATTTTCATATTTAAGCAAATAATTATAATTATCAGGTTCATATTCCAATACTCTTTTAATATCGCTTTCTGCATTATTTCTCTCTCTTAAAAGATTTCTCTCAAAAGCTATTTTATAATAATGCACAGCACTATTTATATCTCCAGCCAATTCCTTTGTATGAGCTATTTTTTCAGGAAGTTCTGGATTAGATACATCAAATCTAATAAGTCTTTCCCAAATTTCTAATGCCTCTGAATCTCTATTTGTACTTTGATAATAGCTTGCCAAATATCTTAAAGCATAATCACTTTCATAATATTCATCTAAAATCTTTTGACATACAAATTCTACTATACTCCACTTTTTAGCATTTTTAAAAATTCCAAGCAATTTTTCCAAACTCATATCAGAATAGTTTGAACTTTTCAAATTTAAAAATCCATTAGCATATAAAGCTGATATATGATTAGGATTCTTATCCAATTGCATTTTAGCTGTATCTATTGCTGTATTTATATCGTTATTGTCATTTATATCATTAATAATACCAGATAAATCAACAAAATATTTAGTAGTATAATTAAGCAGCGGTTTTCTGGTAAATGTTTCTTCTGAAAATATATTTTCCAATTTTTGCAGAGCCTCTGACATATTATCACTCCTTGTCTAATATTTTTATGTAGTATTGCAGTAAGTCCTTATCTATCATAGCAATCTTTCTGCCCCATACTTTAACCTCTTCAACATCAGAATCATCTTGTCTCATAATGAGATATGTAGTTAAAAACGCATACGAAGATAATAATTTAGGAGCTATTGTTTCTCTTAATTTTATCTTCCTGTAATCTGCCTCCAATCTGGATATATTCCTTCTAAGCTCAAATTCCTCCTGTTCGCTTAAAGGTCTTTTAACATCCAATATATTCATAAGCTCACCATAAGCACTCATCCACATAATTATCTCTTCCTGACTATTATTGTGAACTCCCCTTTTAATAATTATATCTCTGATTTCTCTAACTACTTCTATACTAATATTTTCAAATTCTATACTTAAAGGATCATAAAATAAAGCCTCTCTTATATACATTTTTGATTTCTTATCATCACCTAATTTATCATATATCATAGCTATATAACTAAGTGTTTTAGAATTATAAGGCTCTACCATATTTAAATATTCATAAGATTTTAATGCCCTAGAATAATCCTTTAACTCTATAAAAGCATTAGAAAGTAAATGTAATTCCTCCGTGCCTTCAATATCATCAGTATTTTTTTTCATTATCAATTCTATAATTTTATTATAGACATAATAATGTATAGCTTTAATAGATAGTAAATCCTCACTATATGATTTACCTCGTACAAAAATGCTGAATTTTTTATACGAAGAATCTAAAAGCTTGCAATATTCTATACAATTTTTCTCCACACTTTTAAACTTATCGAGTCTATTTATCCAAAATTTCACACAAGATATATTTTCATAAAGATCCACACATTCAAAGTCTTTAGACATAATCCTGTCAAAATCTTCAATAGAATCTATAAATAAACCTTGCTTTAATTTATTTTCTATAACATTAAAAATATCTTTAACAGACTCTTTTCTAGAAAATAATTCTTCTTCCATTATATTTAATATAAACTACTCCCACAAATCTAAAAAACGTATGGAGATACATACGTATAATATAATAATATAATAAATTAAAACTAAATTGTCAAGTAAAAATAATACTCAATATAGTAAAAACATAAAAATATTTTAACTTTGATAAACGAGTTCGTATAATTTAAAAACCATATTGCATAAACTATTACCATACTATAAAGCAAATAATTAAAATTGTTACAATTCCACACTATAATGTCAGCATTCTTCCAACTTAAATACTACCTATAGAAACATTATTATATACTTTTATATCCCTTGTTTTTTACCAGATAAGGAATTGAATCCTTCAGTTGTTGCTGGATAACCTTATTTTATATAATTACATCTAACATAAATCACCTATAAAAATATGAATATATTTAAATTATAAAAACAAATGTATAATAAAATCAAAAATAAGAAATAAACTAATTATAATTTTATAGCATTATTCTTTATATAATTCATTAATTTATCATAATCAGTATTAAGTATAAGATGTTCTGGAAAATCTATAGAAGATAATAATTCAATAGCATCTTTATGATCCCCTACTTTGTACTTTGAATGGGCATCAGATGTTACAACAATATTAGTTTCATATTTTTTACAGCATAAAGCAACATCTCGGCATATTGGAAAACTGCCTTTTCTGATAGTAAAAGATGATGAATTAATTTCTATAAGTTTATTATATTCCTTACATAATTTCACAATATATTCTATATCAAATTCAAATTTAGGATTACCTACATGACCCAAACAATCAATATTTGGATTTTTTATTACTTCAGCATAACCTTTAGTATGTTCTTCTTTTGTATGAGGCGATATAACATCTTCATGATAAGAGGCTATAACAAAATCTAAATAATTTAATACTTTTTCACTTAAATCTAATTTTCCATTATAATCTATTATATTAGCTTCGCATCCTCTCAAAAGTCTAACATCATTAATATATTTTGGTAAACTATGCATAGCTCTAAAATGAACTGATTTGGCACCGTCACTGGAGGCAGGACCATGATCTGTAATAGCTAAAGCCAAAAAACCCTTCTCTTTAGCAGAATTCACCATTTCATCTACAGTGCTATAAGCATGCTCACTTACCAAAGTATGAGTATGTAAGTCAGCTATAATTTTCATAACAAAAATACCTATTATAATTTTGATTTAGATATTTCTTCTATAATCTTTATAGTATTATCAATACCTATAAAATCGCTATTCAAACAAGCATGATAATTTCTAGCATCTCCCCAGTTCTTTCCTGTATAGTAATTATAATGCTTGGCTCTTAATTTATCTCTCTCTTTAAGTATCTTTTCTATATTAGAACTATCCAATTTATATTCATTTACAGCTCTTTCAATTTTATTTTTAACATCAGAATAAATAAAAATATTAATACAATTCTCATGATGCTCCAGAATATGATTAGCACATCTTCCTACTATAACACATGAATGCTTTGATGCTACCTCTTTTATGACATTACTCTGAGCAAAAAACATAGTGTCTTGTAAAGATTCTCCATTTCCAAAAACCATATTGCCCGCATAAGAACCTGTAATAGCAAAATTAAAAAGTGAAGCACCTGTTAATTTCTGCTCATTTTCTTTAATATATTCTTTTGAAAAACCTGTTTTATCTGATGACATTTCTATTATAGCTTTATCATAAAAAGGTATATTCAAATTCTTCGCAACCATTTCACCTATATATCTTCCGCCGCTCCCGAATTCTCTGCTTATAGTGATAACAATATTATTACTCATAGCATATACCTCCTATTAATTACTATAATAGTTTACCAATATTATATATATTTGTCAAATTTAAATAATTTTTATCCCTAATTATGAAGAAATATTAAAACTTTTATAATGATAAAAAATTAATCAAAAGAAATCTGAAAAAGTTTTTTCTCTTGCATTTTCATCTTGCATTACACCTATATCATATAAATATCTTGTAACTGCCAATGAAAAACCACCTTTTATAGGTGTTTTAGGATAAAGTATTATAATAGGAGTTCTTTTTTGAACAGATACCATAACTTTTTCTTCATCAAATAAAACAGGTCCTAGAAGAACCAAATTAATGTCAAGAGAAAATTTAGATGTTACTTTTTTAATCTCTCTATATAAATTAATAGCCCAATCTATATTCTTAACTTTATTAACCATCAAATACATTTTATCTGTCATATTATTGACATAAATCATTTTCATAAGTCTATAAAGATCTGTTAAAGCTGTAATTTCTGGATTTGCCACAAGTATAATATCATTAGACATTTCATAAAAACGCATCATAGGCTGAGTAATACCTGCAGCATAATCTATTATAACATAATCATAATCATCTGCCAAAATTTTTAAATCTTTAGCTAAATTTGATAAATTAAAATCATTTTCAAATTGGACAAATCTTTGTATATTGACACCCGCACTAATAACATCAATACCATATTCACTTTTTATAACACAGTCTTTTAATGTTAATGTACCTTCAAAATATTCCTGTAATTTTGATTGCGGTTTAACATGCAGTAATATAAATACATTAGAACAGTTAATATCTATGTCAAATATTAAAACCTTATATCCCCTAGAAGCTAATTCTGCAGAAAAATTAACTGAGCATAAAGTTTTACCTGCACCGCCCTTTCCACTAGAAAAAGATATTATTCTTCCCATAATTATTGTCCCATATACAATTTTAATACCTGAGCCACTTTAAGACGAACATTTTCATCCCAATCTAATATATGCGGCTTCAAAGCTTTAATTACACTAGTTTTATCGGAATTTTCTACATTTTTAGCAAGCTCATCAAGAGCCTCTAATCTTTTTTCAACCTCTTCGCTTTCTAAAAGTGCAAAAATTTCATTCATAGTTCTTCCCTTTAAAAAATCGAATAAACAATATTCTTATATGATAATTATACACCATAAAATATTTTTGTCAAAATCTAAATTTACAAACTATAAGAAAACTCTAATATAGCATAAGTTTTATCGTCATCACTATCAAACTTCAATAAAACTTTATCATCAATAATAGCCCTCTTTACAATAATAGTATCTCCTAATTCAGCAGGTATTCTATACTCTATTCTTACTCTCTTATAATCATCATTATCAACATAATCTATAGCCATATCAATATATCTTGCATTATTTACATGATTATTATCATCTATAAAATATTTCTTAACTTTAAATCTATTTATCTCTTTTAGTAAATCATTATCAATCTTTATTTTTCTAGGAAGATAATTCATTTCCTGTTTTTCATCAAATGTTATATTCTTTATAAATTCAGAAGGTACTCTAATTAAATTACCATTAGATAAATCTACGAATCCACCTATAGCATAGCAAATAACAAGTTCATTATAATTCTCATCATATATAACAGTATTCCTATAACCATAAGCCTCATTACATTCATACACATAAGTACGAACTATAATTTTATCGCTGTATTTAGGTAGTTTATATATATCAACCTGCCTAGATACTAAAAACATACTTACATTATTTTCATTAAAATATTTAGTAAGTTCTATTTCACTATCCAATTGAAAAAATGAGCAGTCCTGCATCAAATCAAATATAGATGAAGGTTTTAAAAATCCGTTTTTATCAATTTGACTAGTTCCTACAATTGCTTTCATCTCATACATAAATAATAAACCTTTTATTAAAAAATAATTCATTATTATAATACTAAAATTATAATTGTCAAAATACTAATTAGCCAATTATAAATATTGATTTATTTTTATTTAATAAAAAATCATAGTAGTAAAGTTTAGCTCAAATAAAATGTATACTTTTTCTTAATTGCATGATTATAAAATTTATATATGCTATAAGATTATATTTGATAAAAAATTTAGAGAATGACTCCAATTGTAAGCATTCTTCCCAATTGAACGCCATCTCTTCTATAAGAATAAAAAACTTCATCATATGTATTTAAATTTGAAAGTTCAACATTACTTTCTAATATACCGCATTCAATAATCTGACTTTTTACTTCTAAACCATTATCAATATGCCATTTATTATTTATCATAGTTTTGTTTTTAAAATGTATTGCCACCTCATCTCCTACCTCATAATCTTTCAAAGCTATATAAGGTCCTATATAAGCATACATTTTTAAAGGATTGGCATTATACTCATTTTTCATTAACTCTATAGTTTTTGATGTAATATTCTCAACAGTTCCTCTCCAACCAGAATGAATTGCAGCAATAGATTTACTTTCATCGCAGTAAAGTATTATAGGTACGCAATCAGCTGTTTGTACCACTAAAGGAATATTTTTAATATTAGTTATTAAAGAATCGGCTCCTTCAACGACCCTTTCTCTTCCTCCAAATAGATTAATATTATTTTCATCTATTTTTACAATATTATCCTTATGAACCTGATGCATAAATATAGATTTATTTATATCAAAATTAATATATTTAAAAAACTCATCTTCAGTATTTTTTCTATATTCCAGAGTTATATCTTTGGCATTAATATTATTAGCCTTTGCAAGAATGGATATATGTATATTTTGTTTATTATTTTTGGAAGGATAAAAAATATTATTCATTCTTTAATCTTCTGATTTCTTCTTCTAATTCTTTTACTTTTATAGTTAATTCTTTAGTTTCGTTTCTAGACTGTTCCATAATATTTTCATACAAAGTAAAAAATTTTTTAGCATATTCTAATTTTTGTTTTAATTCACTCATTTCTTCTTTATAAACATCTATCTTAGAAGAGAGAAGTTTATTATCTTCTTGTAATTCTAAAATGATGTCTTTATCGCTGTATTCCACTTCTACAAACCTCTTATTTTGTGTATGTATAATATTTATTATGTACATTATAAATGAATTGTCAAGTAAATTAACTAATATTATGATAGAAAAGTTTTTTTAATGCATAAAAAACCTTTTAACTATTATATCATTATATATTTGATACTATTATATCTCCCATTTCCGAACATTTCACTTCTTTATACAGATAAGTCATAATATTATGTTTCGGCATTATATCATGAGTTCTATAACTGTCATCTATAGCCTTATAAACAGCTTTTTCTACATCTTCCGCCTCATCAAGCATATTGAAAGAATATCTAAACATCATAGCAAGAGAAAGTATAGTACCTATAGGATTTGCTAAATCTTGCCCCGCAATATCAGGAGCTGAACCATGAATAGGTTCATACATTCCGAAAGTTCCATCTGAAAGACATGCAGAAGGTGCCATACCTATAGACCCGCTTATAACACTAGCTTCATCAGAAAGTATATCCCCAAACATATTTTCTGTAACTATAACACCAAACTGAGAAGGATTAGCCGCTATCTGCATAGAAGCATTATCAACATACATATCATTATATTTAACATCGCTGTATTCTTTAGCTAAATCATTCATAACTTCACGCCATAATTTTGAAGTATGAAGAACATTGGCTTTATCAACAGAAGTTAAAGGCTTTTTAATTTTTCTTGCTATCTCAAATGCTACTTTACCTATTCTTCTTATTTCTGTTTCAGTATAAAGCATAAGATCTGTTGCCTGCTTTACGCCATTAACAGTTTCAAATTTATGCTCTCCAAAATAAACTCCTCCTGTAAGTTCTTTAACCATAATAAAGTCTATCATATCCTTACATATACTTTCTTTAAGAGGAGAAGCATATTCCAAAGATTTTAAAATTCTTGTAGGTCTTATATTAGCATAAAGATTAAGTTCCTTACGCAATTTTAATAAACCTCTTTCAGGTCTGTTTTCAGGAGCAACATTATCCCATTTAGGACCTCCAACAGAACCAAGAAGTATGGAGTCAGACTTTTTGCATTTCTCTAAATTTTCATCTGTAATAGGAATTCCGTATTTATCAATGGAAACTCCTCCCATATCTACATACTCCAAATTAAATTTATGAGAATATTTTTCAGCTATTTTATTTAATACATCAATAGCTTTATCAACTACTTCAGGGCCTACTCCATCCCCTTTTATAACTACAATATTTTTTTCCATAATAATATTCCTAAACTATTTTTATAAAAATGATAAATTATAAAGAGTTCTTTATAGAGTTTAAAAGTCAATTAGAATTTATAATGTTTTTAATAAACTCTGAAAAAGGCTCTGCTTTATAACTTTCATTTTTAGTGATATTTAATATTATACCATTATCAAAATCAACTTCAACCTCATCATTGGAATTTATTTTCTTGTTTGCCTCTTCATATTCCAATATAGCAAATCCTATATTAATTGAATTTCTATAAAATATCCTAGCAAAAGTACATGCCCCCCTCCATATCTTCTATTTTCCTATAACAGTTTTATCATCAGAAGCTAATTTCACAATAACTTCACCCAAAGCATCTTCAGCAGAAAATTCTATAAACTAAAATTTTGTTTTAGCATAAGAAACATATTCTTTTATACTTTCTAATACCTGCCTCTAGTCATCTCTAATTTATACTTTAAATGTATATCGATTCTAGCTATCAATGTATGAAACTTGTATGTTTATCCTATACAAGTGCATCATAAACTCTATCTATATCTTTTTTTATTATATCTAGCCAAACTAGCCAATTTAGCATTTTGAATAATCTTGCCTACATCTCTTATGGCATTGAAATCATCTTCATAACATATAGTAAAACATCTCTCTATAATATCAACTCCCAATTTATCTAATTCATACTCCATTTCTAATTTTTCGGCTAAATTCATAGTACAGCCCAGAGATTGTTCTCAGTATCTTAAAGTAGTATCAAAAATCTTAATCTTTCTCATTGTTAAAACCCTTATTATAAAAACATCATATAACTAAAGATGATTTGGATTATACTAAATTCTAATATTACTTTTGAATCCAACTCATCATCTTTCTTAATTCAGCACCGACCTTCTCTAATTTATGCTCGCTTTCTAATCTCTTAGTAGCATTAAATTTAGCCTTGTGTCCTGCTCCAAATTCCTGAATAAATTCACTAGCAAAAGTTCCGTCTTGTATCTCTCTTAATACTCTTTTCATCTCTTTTCTAGTTTCTTCAGTGATCATTCTTCTTCCTGTTCTATAATCACCATATTCAGCAGTATTTGATATAGAATATCTCATCATAGCAAAACCGCCTGAATATATTAAATCAACAATCAATTTCATTTCATGAATACATTCAAAATAAGCCATTTCAGGTTCATATCCAGCTTCTACTAAAGTATCAAAACCAGCTTTCATTAATTCTGTAACACCGCCACATAATACAGCCTGCTCTCCGAATAAATCAGTTTCTGTTTCCTCTCTGAAAGTAGTTTCAAGTATTCCAGCACGTCCTGCACCTATACCTGAAGCATAAGCCAATGCATAATCTTTAGCTCTTCCGCTCTTATCCTGATAAACAGCAATTAAGCTAGGTACTCCTTTTCCCTCTAAATACTGACTTCTTACCGTATGTCCAGGTCCTTTTGGAGCAACCATTATAACATCTATATTTTCAGAAGGAACTACAAATTTGAAATGTATATTGAATCCATGTGCATACATTAATACATTACCTTCTTTCATGTAAGGTGCTACCTGATTATTATATATATCAGCAGATACCTCATCAGGTACAAGCATCATCACTATATCAGCAGTCTTAGTAGCTTCTTCAACTTCCATAACTTTCAAACCAGCTTCCTGAGCTTTCTTAAAATTAGTACTATCCTTTCTAAGTCCTACAACAACATTAACTCCACTATCTTTTAAATTTTGAGCATGAGCATGTCCCTGACTTCCATACCCTATTATTGCTATAGTTTTATTATCTAGCAATCCTAAATTACAATCAACATCATAATATTTTTTTATCATTTTAATTTCTCCTTTTTTATCATTTTATTTTTATTAAAATACAAATTTATTAGTTATATTCATATTTGGTACATCATCTCCAAGTTGTATAGATGTAACTCCTGTTCTTGAAAGCTCCAATATATTAAACTCTTTTAATGCATCTAAATATCCGTCTATAACTGTAACTGATGCAGTAATTTCAACTATCATACTTTTCTTTCCTATATCAAGTATAATTCCATTATGTGCATTTGTTATATCGCATGCCTTTCTTCTATTGCTATCATCAATCTCTATTTTCACCAATGATAAATCTCTTATTATACTATTTGAATGATCTATCAAATGCACCGAATGTACTTCTATAAGTTTTGAAGCCTGTTTCATAATATGTGATATATGAGAATCATCGCATTCTGTTACTATGGTAATTCTGGATATAGTAGGTACACAGGTTACAGAACAAGTAATCGTTTCTATATTAAAACCTTTCTGACTGAATAATAAAGTTATTCTATTTAATACTCCTGAACTATTATCTACAAATAAAACTAAAACTCTTCTTTCTTTAACTTCCATCTTTTACTCCTGTAATTATTAATCTACTATTATATCATCTACAGTTCCGCCCGAAGGAATCATAGGAAGAACTTTCAAATCTTTATCTATAACACATTCTATCCATACAGGACATTTACATTCCAAAGCCTCTTCAAATGCTTTTTCAAATTCATTTATAGTTTCGCATCTAAAACCTCTAGCACCAAAACCTTCAGCTACTTTTACATAATCCATTCTTTTATTAATATCAGTACTTGAATATCTTGAACCATAAAATATAGTTTGCCATTGTCTTACCATACCCAATGTGCTGTTATTAAGTATTATTGATATTATAGGCAAATTATATTCAACTGCAGTTGCAACTTCATTTAAATTCATATAGAAGGATCCATCTCCCGTTATATGTATTACCCTTCTATCAGGCTTTGCAACTTGAGCTCCTAATGCAGCACCATATCCATACCCCATAGTACCTAAACCACCGCTTGTTATGAAACTTCTAGGTTTTGTATGTCTTATATATTGAACTGCCCACATTTGATGCTGACCTACATCTGTAACATATATAGCTTCATCTTTAGTTTTATTTCCTATTATATCCATAACTTTACTAGGATAAATTCCATCTTTATTGGAATTTCTATTAGAATCATCTGTCATCTCTTTAGCTTTTAATAATGATAAATATTCAACCCACTCATCATCATTAACTTTTTTTACAAGCTTTTTAAATTTATCCAAAACAATTCTCAAATCACCTATTATACTATAATCAACATAAACATTTTTATTTATTTCGCTTTTATCAATATCTATATGCACCTTTTTAGCAACGCCTCCGAATTTAGAAGTATTTAAAGCAACTCTATCACTGAATCTAGTACCAATAGCTAATATCAAATCTGCCTCATTTATAACCTTATTTGCAGTAGCAGAACCATGCATACCTAAAAGCCCTAAATTTAATTTTTCATTATATCCCAATACTCCAGCTGCCATTAATGTATGAACTGAAGGTATATTAGAATTAATCATAAACTCTCTTAATTTATCACTGGAATCTTTAGCCCCGCCTCCAAAATATATTATTGGTCTTTTAGAGTTATTTATTAATTCAGCAACTTCTTCTATAGTTTTTTCATCTTCCTTACTTATTGATGAAGATATAGGTACAAATTTAGATTTTGCAATAAATTCAGTTTCTTCAAAAGTAAAATTTTTAGGTATATCTATTAAAACGGGTCCCTTTCTTCCTGTATTAGCTATAATAAAAGCCTTTCTTATAGTATCAGCTAAATCATCTACACTTCTAACAACAAAATTATGTTTAGTAACAGGTATTGTAATTCCAGCAATAAAAACTTCCTGAAAAGAATCTTTTCCTATCAAACTTTCTGGAACATTTGCTGTTATGGCAACTAAAGGCACACTATCCATATATGCAGTTGCTAAAGGAGTAACTAAATTAGTTGCTCCAGGTCCGCTTGTAGCAATAACCACTCCTGTTTTTCCGCTTACTCTTGCATATCCGTCAGCAGCATGACAGGCTCCAACTTCATCAGCTGGCATTATATGTTCAATTTTATCTCTATATTTATAAATAGCATCATATATGAATAAAGCAGCACCGCCCGGATAACCAAAAATTTTATCTACGCCTTCTTCTATTAAAACTTCTATTATTATATCAGATCCGTTTAATTTCATTAATAACTCCTTAATTTATTTTATAACCTTATAATTTACATTATTATATTTCTATTTATAGAAACCTAATTTTAAAAAAGTATATTATTTTAGTAATTATGTGTTTTATTTATATTTTAGATAATTATAACAGGATATTAATAAAAATAGAGAAGAGAATATTTAAGATAATAGTGTTTTTCTTTGAATTAGTTGATTTAAAAACATTGTTAGCTGATGTATCTTGTTTTGTATTATCAAAAACAGAATACATACCATAAAAAGATGGCATATTCATCTTTATTCTCCCTTATGTAAATTAAATATATTATAATATTTTTGAATAATATTACAATACTTAAATATAATTTTTTTCTCAACTTTTATCTTATGATATAATTGAGTATATAAATTATTATTGACAATATAAATTATTTTAGTATACTATCAAAATCATACGGTTGCAGTGTTTATGAATATATTAAAAAACAGATACAAAAAAAAAATATCATACATAAAAAATAAAAAAGAAATATTAAATAAAAAAATATATAAAAATAATTTATATAAATTTTCTAATTATTTAATTTTTATTTTTTTATCATGTTTTCAATTTATACCAGAAATAATTATAATATCTATTTTAATATGCATTATAATATATTCATCAGTATCTCTATATTCAAAAAAATATATATATTCTTCAGCAGAAAATATACCCTATAATGATGTAGCATTGGTTTTGGGAACTAGTAAATATTTGCATGATGGAAGAATCAATATGTATTTTAAATTCAGAATGGATGCTGCTTATGAATTATATCAAAAAGGAAAAGTAAAATATATATTAGTAAGCGGAGATAATAGATATAAATCATATAATGAACCTAGGCAAATGCGTTTGGATTTAATAAAATTAGGTGTTAATAAAAATCATATATTTTTGGACTTTGCTGGATTTAGAACAAGAGATTCTATTATCAGAGCAAATAAGGTTTTTGAACTTAGCAATTTTACCATAGTATCACAGCCTTTTCATAATGAAAGAGCCATATTGATAGCAAGACAAAAAAATATTAATGCTATAGGATATAATGCTAATAATGTTAGGAAATTGTACAGAATCAGACAATTTCCTAGAGAATTTGGAGCAAGAGTTTTAATGTTTATGGATATCATATTAAATAAGCCCCCAAAATTTTATGGAGATATAATAAAAATAGAAGAAAGAGAAATTACAAAATATAAAAGTAATAAAATAAATAAAAAATTAAATGGAGAGAGAAAAAAATAATGACATCACAATTATTAACAGAACTTCTTCAATCATTATCATTACTATCCATACTTCTTCTTATAGGCGTTTTATTAAGAGCAAAAGTTAAATTATTTCAAAAATTATATCTTCCAGCATCCGTAATAGGAGGCTTCATAGGACTTTTAATATCTCCTGAAGTTATAGGAAAGATTTCAAACTACTCTATATCAGCAGATTATATAAAAACATATTCACTTCTACCTGGAATTTTATCTATACCAATATTTGCTGCCATTCCATTAGGCATGTTTTTGAATGAAACTAAAAGTATAAAATCTCTATACCCTACAAAAGTTTTGATAGGATTTGGTATATTTCAATGTGCAAGTATGCTGCAATCTGCCATAGGTTATGCAACTAATATATTATTTACAAAAATAAATCCAGAAATAAATATGTATAGAACATTCGGATATGAACTTTCAGCTGGATTTGCAGGAGGGCATGGACTTGCCGCTGCTACTGGAAAAATGCTTGAAGGTTTCGGAATAGCACAGTGGGAAATAGCTCAAGGTGTAGCTTTAACTACTGCCACTATAGGACTTATGGGAGGAATGATATTCGGAATCATATTTATAAATATTGCAGTTAGAACAAATAAAACTAATGTTATTAAAAAAATTATTAATGAAAGTGAAAATAATAAAAATATAAATAAAATAGATAATAATATGGAAGTTGGTTATAATAACGATATAAATAAGCAGGCAAGTTTAGGAAGAGAAACTTTTTTAAGCAGTTCTATAGAAACTATTACTTTTCATTTGGCTATCATATTTGCAGTATGCGGATTGGCTTTCATAATTTTAAATTTCATTAAAAAAATAGGTATAGCTGGTTTAGATGTTCTTCCTGTATGGACTTATTCTATGATTATAATGTTTGCTTTGAATATTATCATAAAAAAATTAAAATTAGCTTGGATGATAGATTCTAAAGTAAAAGCAAAAATTATAGGTACATTGAGCGACTTTGCTATAGTATCTGCAATAACAAGTCTTCCAATAAAAGCAATAATTCATTATATAGCACCAATAATAGTTATGTGTGTTGCAGGATTTATAGTTACTTATTTTATAGTATTTATATTTCATAATATGCTATTTAAAAATGATTATGCCTTTGAAAGAGCTATAATTTCATGGGGAACTTTAACTGGAGTACTTATAACGGGCATGACTCTTCTAAAAATATGCGATCCTGAATATAAAAGTCCAGCCCTTACAGAATTTTCTCTTGGATTTTCTTTAATGTCAGTTACAGGACTTTTGGTAGTGCCAATACTTAATACTGTATTAGCTGTAGGCTCTACTTGGGATAATTTAATAACTGCATTAATTACTTCTGCTATTTATTTAATTATTGCATTTGCTGTTTACTTTATTCATAATAAATCAATAAAAATATAATATATAAAAAAGACGAAACTTATATTTAAGTCTCGTCTTTATTTTTAATTATAATTATTATTCTACTTCTTTGATATATACTTTATTCATAGTAGAGTTTTCCATAGGGTTATCATTATGATCTCTTTTTAATGATACTATCTTATCAGCAACATCCATACCATTAACAACATTACCCCACACTGTATACTGTCCGTCCAAATGAGGAGCATCAGCTACACAAATGAAAAACTGAGATCCAGCACTATCTGGATGCTCGCTTCTAGCCATAGAACATATACCTCTTTTATGAGCAATATCATTAAACTCAGCAGGTATATTAAATCCTGGACCTCCAGTACCATGTAAATGTCTTTTAGTAGCATCTTTACTTACAGGATCTCCACCTTGTATCATAAATCTAGGTATTACTCTATGAAATCTTATTCCATCATAAAAACCTTCATTAGCAAGTTTTTTAATAGCTTCAACATGCTTTGGAGCTTTATCAGTATAGAATTCTATTTCTATAGTACCATATTCTGTTTCAATAAATAAATGTTCTTTCATTTTTATTTCCTTATAAATAAAATTAATTAACTGCTTTTACATAAACTCTATTCATTTTAGCAGACTGTATAGGATTATCATTAGCATCTCTTTTTAAAGCAACAATTTTATCAGCAACTTCCATACCGCTTACAACTTCACCCCATACTGTATACTGTCTATCCAAAAAAGGACTATCAGCTACACAAATGAAAAACTGTGATCCAGCACTATTTACACTTTGTCCTCTAGCCATAGAACATATTCCTCTCTTATGAGAAACATCATTAAACTCGGCAGGTATAACGAAATTAGGACCTCCTGTTCCATGTAAAGCCCTATTAGGCTGTTTACTTAAAGGATCTCCTCCCTGTATCATAAAACCGGGTATTACTCTATGAAAAAGAGTACCATTATAAAAACCTTCATTAGCAAGCTTTTTTATAGCCTCAACATGCTTTGGGGCTTTATCAGGAAAGAAAGCTATTTCTATAGTACCAAAATCAGTTTCTATAAATAAATGTTCTTTTGAAGCCTTAGGCTTTTGTGCTATAAGAGCAGCTGCAAATACAATAATACCCAATAACGAAATAATAATAATTTTTAATTTTTTAGACAAAATCCACACCTCTTTAATTATATTAATTTTAGTAATCTTCGTATTATTTTTTATAATTTTATTTAGCCATTATCAATTTGCTGTATCTTCTACTGTATTAGCATTTTCATCTGCAGTACCTTCTGTCGCATTAGCATTCTCATCAGTATTTTCATCTGCAACTGCTTCATCGGTATTCTCGTCTGCTACTATATCAGCATTCTCATCATTATCTGTTTGCTCATCTATAACAGACTGTTCAGCTTCTTGATTTTGAGCTTCTAAATTTTCTTCATTCTCTATAATTACATTACCTTCTGCTTGATTAGTAGAGATAGTATTTGTATCCCCTATCTGATTAGTAGAGATAGTATTTGTATC
>NZ_JARHYI010000035.1 GCF_029258575.1 Brachyspira sp.
TAAAGATGGAAAAGATGCAATTCATGGCTTTGTGCATGGTTCTCAGATAAAATATTAATTATATTGAAAATATATTTTTTAATATAGAATTTTAGAATTTATTCAACTTTTTCCCGCCGCAAAAAGTGCAAGTAATTAATATTTTATAAATTATTTTAATATATTAATTATAAACTCTTTTAAATCATTCAAATAAATATTATCAAAATCAACATAAGGTACTAAATATAGTATAAATTATTTTTATAAAATATTCTATTTATTTTTTATATATAGAGTAATTTCATCTGTACTTATATTTAATTTATCTAAAACATTTATAAGTAATTTTATTTTTGTATTTGTGTCAGTATCTGTATTAACAAAAAAATTGCCTTCTGTTTTAGTTACCTTACCATAATTATAAAAAAATTCTTCATCACTTATTTTATTTCTAAATATTTCATCTTTAAATATAAACTGATTAAAATTCACAGAATCTTCATCATATATCAAATTTAATATCTTAATAAGAAATACAGACCATTTTGAAACTTCATATTTATTATTTTTATACTCAAAAGAATATATATTCATACCTGAAAAATCTATACTATCATCTAATGAATACTCTAATATTTCATTATTTTGATTTATTATAATATCAGGGTATTTATAATATTCTAATAATTTTTTTATTAATCTTTTACTCCTTTCTATTATAATATCTTCATTCCAAATTTTTAAATCTAAAATATCTTTATTTAAAAATAAAAATTTACTATCTTTATACATTTCTTGTTTTTCTTCTAATGTTTTATTTGAAAGTTCTGAATTATAACCTGTAAGAGTAAGATTACCTATAGTATTAACATATTTACTATGAATCTCTTTATAATTATTTCCTATTAAATTTTTCCAATCATCTGTTAAAGTCCTAGGCATAATATGCTCTATTGTTATATTATCAATATTGATTTTTTCTTTACTATCCAAGAATTCTAATTTAGTTAAAATAAATTTAGCTAAAATATTTTTATAAACATCTTTATCTATAATAAAATTTTCTACATTCATATCATCAGGAAATTCACCATTTCCTTTTAAATCAATTAAAATATTTGATATATAATCTATAATATTATTCATATCTTTTTTACTTTCAAAAAAAATATATAATTTTTTTATTATAGATATACAAATTTTATTTAAATCATTACTTTTTCTAGAACATATAAGTCTTCTTAATATATAATTCTCTAATAGATGCAAAGAATCAAATAATATACCTTCAGTTATTAATTGTTTGTTTCTATATTTCAAGAGAAGCATTATAAGAGGATTTAAAACATTAGCTTTTAATTCTTTTATATTATCCAATTTAATTTTTATATTTTTATTTTTCTCTTTTGATGTATCCAAAATAATATTATATAGTTTTGAATATTCTAGCAATTTTTTTAATATTTCTTCATTATCTTTATTTTCTAAATATTTTTTAAAATCATTATAAACTTCAGCTTCCTTAGAAAACTCTTTATTTTCTATTGCCAAAAAGAATCTTATAAAAGTTGATACACTTTCATCGTCTAAATTTTGCATACAATTTTCTTCTATTTTTATCCAATATTCATTATACAATCTGTCTTGATTTTTATACATCAAAATATAATTTCTAATTTTATCCCCTTCTTTTAATGACAATCCCGTAGCATTCAAAGTTTCAAAAATAATTTGAGGTTCATCTTCCTGTTCTAAAGTTATTCTGATACCTTTAAGTAAATCTAAACCTTTCCATAATTTTGCAATATACTTTTCATCATTATTTAATTTTTCTTTAAAAAATAAATAATTATTAATAATATTAGAAGTACCTTCTTTTATTTCATCATCATTTAATATTTTATTTAAATATTCATCATCTTTTTGTATCTGTTTTAAGAATAGTCTTCCGCTATGTTCTTTTACATCAGAAAAAATTAATTTTTCTATAGATGTTTTTAAAGTATCATTATTATCTTTTGCATAATCTAATATTGCTAAAAGTAAAAGCACTATAGTTGTTATTCTCTGCTGTCCATCTATTATATAAAAACTTTTCTTATCATCTTCTTTTCTAACTAATACAAATGAACCTATGAAATATTCTCTAGCATCTCTATCAACAGCTTTTTCTATATCATGAATTAATTTATTACATTGTTCTTTTTTCCAATCATAATTTCTTTGGTAAACTGGAATAAAAAATGTTTTTCTTGAGTCAAACATTTCATCTAATACTTGTATATCTTCACCTCTTATCATAATTCTCTCCTAAAACTTTATTTATGACATTATACTATATTTAGATAAAAATTAAACAAACTGTAATACATATTCTTACAGCTTTTTATTTGATATATATTAATTAAATGCTATAATAATTAAATTATACTTTATAGATTGGACTTTTATGAATCATTTAATCACAGGACCTATGTTTGCGGGTAAATCAAAATATTTAATTAAAACTTTAGATTATCTTTTAATGGAAAATAAGGATATAAAGATACTATTTATTTACCCAAAAATTTCATTTAGAGGATATTTCTGCCGAGATAAAGATGTTTATTTAGATAAAAGAATAGATATAATCACAGAAGAAGAAATTGAAAATAATTTTGGAAGGGAAGTAGAAAATATTTATGATTATATTTGCAAATATGATGTTATAGGAATAGATGAATTTTGTTTTTTAAATGATACAGAAATTTTTATATATTTGATTAAAATCTGCACCGAAAGAAAATCTCATTTAAATTTTTGCATAGCTTCCCTTGATATGGATTATAAAAAAAATTACTGGGAAAGTATAACTGCATTAATAGAGGAAGATTTGATTGATATACATACGAAAGTTTTCGGAGAATGCAGCTGCGGAAAGAAGGCAATATATTCTAAAAGAATGGTAAAAGATGCTGACAGAGTGATAATAGGAGATGATATATATAAATGCGTTTGCAGATACTGTTATGACGGAGAAGATGAAGTAAAATTTGATTTATAAAAATAAAACTGGCAAATATTTTAATATCTGCCAGTCTTACAATTATAAATAATTATTTAACAATTCTAACTACAGGTTTAATTAAATCAGCAGGTTTTTCTCCCATGATTTTTACAGCATCAGGAAGTTTATCCCAGCCTTCATAAACATGAGTAATAAGGTGTCTAACATTTAATCTTCCAGAAGCAACCAAAGAACCTAATTTCTCAGCTCTTAATCTTCCGCCAGGCATAAGTCCACCTAATACAGCTTTATGTCCCATACCAACACCCCATTCAAGTCTAGGTATTAATACATTGTCACCTTCTCCAAGATAGTTAACATTACCGATTTTTCCACCAGCTTTTAAAGATTTAACAGCTTCAGAAAAAGTTTCTACTCCACCGCCTGCAATAATAACCTTATCAACACCTTTACCATTAGTCATCTTTAAAACTTGCTGATCTATAGGACCGTTTTTATAACTAATAAATTCGTTAGCACCATATATTTTAGCAACCTCAACACATTTAGCTCTAGTACCAACAGCAATAATTCTAGAAGCACCTCTCAAAGAAGCACCAGCAACTCCCATAAGTCCAACAGGTCCAATACCAATAACAAGAACAGTATCTCCATATTGTATATCAGCTAATTCAGCACCATGGAAACCAGTAGGAACCATATCTGAAATCATACAAGCATCTATAGGATCCATTCCTTCAGGAAGTAATGCAAGGTTACCATCAGCATCATTAACATGGAAATATTCAGAGAATACTCCGTCTTTAACATTAGAGAATTTCCAACCATTAAGCATGCCGCCTGAATGCATACCATAACCGCTTTGAGCTTCTACTGAACTCCAATCAGGAGTAATAGCTGTTATTAATACTTTATCTCCTTTCTTGAAATCTTTTACTAAAGAACCAACTTCATGAACTTCAGCACATACTTCATGACCGAGTATCATATCTGTTCTTTCTCCGATAGCACCTGCAATAGTGTGTATATCAGAAGTACATATAGCTACAGCCAAAGGTTTTACGATAGCATCAAGAGGTCCGCAAGCTGGTACTTCTTTTTCAACCCAGCCTGTTTCGCCTATTTTTTTCATAGCAAAGCCTTTCATCTTCATATTTATTCTCCTTATTTTAAATTAAAGTCATATACAATATAGTATATATCTTTAATTTAAAAAGTCAAAATTTTTTTTTTTTATTATTAAAAATACCTTATTATATTTAAAAATAATAAGATTAAATTCTATTCATGTAATAATATATCTAGATTTTATATCAAAATTATTATATAATCAAACTAATAGTTTAAGGAGATATATAAAAAATGAAGATATTAATAGTTTCTGGATTTTTAGGAGCAGGAAAAACTACTCTTATAAAAGAGATGGCAAATAAAACTAAAAGAGATTTTGTTATAATGGAAAATGAATACGGAGATGTTGATATAGATTCTAATACTTTAAAAGATGAAGGCATGAATATTTGGGAGCTTACCGAAGGATGTGTATGCTGTACTATGAAAAAAGATTTTGCATCTTCAATTTTAACAATAGCAAATTCTCTTGACCCTGAATATTTAATTGTAGAACCTACTGGAGCAGCTAAATTAAGCAATATTATAAACAATATCAAACAAATTGAATATGAGAGAATAGTACTTCTAAAACCAATAACTATAATAGATGGCAATTCTTTCGATGCATTTGTTAATTCTTATGATGATATTTATGTTGATCAAATATTAAATACTTCAAAAATAATAATATCAAAAATGGAATCAAAAGATGAATTTGAAATAGAGGCTCTCATTAAAAAAATCAAATCTTTAATGAATAAAAATAATGTATCATTAAATAATATAGAAATACTTGAAGAACATTATTCTAAAAAAGATAAAGAATGGTGGGAAAATATTTTAAAATCATTTATAGATGAAAAATATACTGTAAAAGAATTATCAAAATCTCAAAATGAAGAAATGCCTGAATCTATAAGTATGAAGGGATGCTGTGTAGATAGTGAAAATAAATTTATGATTTTGCTTGAGGATATTGTACGCGGACGCTTTGGTTATGTGGCTAGATCAAAAGGTTTTATAAAATGCGGAAATAATTACTTTAGATATGATATAGTTGGTGATAGATATGCTGTTACTGGTGCCGATGAAAAAGATGCACTTGAAATAGTTTTTATAGGTAAAGATTTAAATAGAAAACTTTTAAGAGAAGAGTTTCAGCCTATTTATAGGGATAATATAAAACATAATGACAATCATTCTCATAATGAAAATGAAGAATGTGAGAATTAAATTTATAAAAAAAATTCTTTAGAATAATTAAATAAAAAAGCCCTCGATAAAGTTTTATATATCGAAGGCTCTTTTTATTATAAATTAATTATTTAGAAAATACTGATTTAATTTTTTTATTGACATTTGATAATCTATCATAGAATGTAGGAGCAAGCACTGCAAAAACGCACATTACAACAAAACCTGTTATTAATGCCGCTATTGGATTTAAAGTTATTCCTCCTATTATCACTCCTATAAAAGCAGATACCGCAACCAAGCTAGCATAAGGAATTTGAGTTGCAACATGCTCAAGTAAAGGACAATTACTTCCAGTAGAAGAAAGTATTGTAGTATCGGATATAGGCGAACAATGATCTCCAAATACTGCCCCAGAAACAACTGAACCTACATTTATAAGAAGTACATTAAGAAGAGCATTATCAGTATATCCATTTGCAGACGCAAGCCCATTTGCAATAGGTATTACTATTGGAATAAGTATAGCAAAAGTACCCCAGCTTGTTCCAGTAGAAAAAGCGATGATACATCCTAGTAAATATCCTATAGCAGGAAGTATCCAAAGAGGGAAGCCTCCTCCTTTTACAGCTTCAGAAAGAAAAGCAGCAAGTCCAAGACCTCCATCAGCAGGGCTTGATTTAATAACACTTCCTATAGACCAAGCCAAAGAAAGAACAACTAATGCTGGAACCATAGATTTCACACCTTCCATTATTGAATTGCCTGCAGAACGAACTGTTAATAATCTTCTAACAACATAGTATATATACATTATCATAATTGAAATAACAGCACCGTAGAATAAAGCCTTAGAAGCATCAGTATCCAAAAAAGCCTGACTTAATGATATACTTGATGCAGCCTGAACAAAAGTAGCTATTCCTTCGCTTCCTACTAATCCCATATATGTAGTAACAGGGAACATCACTATACATACTACTATAAGAACTAATATAGCTATAACCATATCATACCATTTAGCTTTATTATTAGATGAAGTTTCCATATTTCCTGGACAAGCACCGTATAGTTCTTCATCAAAAAGTTTTCCGTTTTGAGCATTATCCTCACTTCTTTTCATAGGTCCAAAATCCTTGAAAACTAAAGTCATAAGAACTACAAATGCTAAAGCTAAAAGAGGATAAACTGAATAGGGGATCATTTTTATAAAAAATACAAATTCGCTTATATTTAAAGATTCAAATCCTTCAGAATCTCTTATATAACTCATAACCGTAACAACCCAAGTAGATATTGGAGCCAATATACATACAGGTGCAGCAGTGGAATCTAATATATACGCAAGTTTTGCTCTTGAAATTTTATTCTGATCTGAAACAGGACGCATAACAGTACCAACTGATAAACTGTTGAAATAATCATCTATAAATATGATAAGACCGAAAAACCAAGTAAATAATAATACGCTCTTTTTTCCTTTTAAATAATTAGTAGCCCATAATCCAAATGCTTTAGTAGCTCCTGTTTTTGAAAGCATACTGACAAAAGCACCCAGTAAAGCACAAAATAAAAGTATGCGTATATTCCAAGCATCTCCACTCATCTCAGCAACTTTATCTGTGAATATTGTAATGGCTGTAAATACATTTCCATGTGCCATTATCAAAGTACCTGATAATATACCAAGAGTAAGTGAGATAATAACTTCTTTGGTAACTAAAGCAAGTATAATAGCTAAAAGAGGTGGAATAATTCCTAATAAACCATAATGTTCCATAGTTAACTCCTAATTGATATACTATACAAAAAAAGCCTCCTTAATTTAGGGAGACTAAAAATTATTCTAAAACAAAAGACTTAAACAATTTAATACTCCCAAATATAGAAGCTTTGTTTTATTTTTTTCAAAAAATTATTCATTATAATTCCAAAATTATTCTTACTTTTAATAGTAAAACAATTTTATATTAAAAATATTTCTTTGTCAATAGCATTTCTCAATGAAACTCATAATGCAAAGTATATCTTTCAATAAGATATTTATCACCATAACAAACCAATGCTATATAGTATTTTTTATTTGTTTCAAAACTAGTATTCAATTCATTAATACCTTTTTTTATATAATTATAATTTTCATCAAATAGAATAATATCTATATCTTTTGGATATTTTAATTTTATACTTATAGAGCTATTTATATCAGTGCTGTTTTCTAATTTATAAAAATCTATATCTAAAAGATTAGAATTTGTTATATAGGGCTTAATATATTCTTCAACATTCAAATAATTTTTTATAAAATATCCATATATCAATTCATTAGGATAATTAATAGTATTGGCTTTATCTATGGTATTATTGTACTCTATTTCATTTGAAGGTAAATTGTCATCTTTAAAAATGAATTTCAAGCTATACTGACATTCTCTGTCTGAATTTAATCTAACAAAATATGTATCATCATCATCAAGTAGTATATCTTGAAATTCTATAAAACCTTTATAATCTTTAATATCTTCTGTATTGATATTGAATACAGTTTTATTACTAGAAAATATATCCAAATAAATATTTGCTTTATTATCATAAGTAGATATATAAAAATCCATCATAAAACCATTAGTAGGATTTATTTGATAAATATCAATATCATTATCAAATTTACCAGATATAGAAGAATTGCAGTCTATATATTGCGAATATTCTAAAGTATCATTAGGTTCTATCTCTTTATTTTTTAATATATAATTATTTTGTATATTACTTTTATTTGTGCATGATACAATAAGAATAAAAATAGATATTAATATGTATTTCATTTTAGAATTTCTTTTAATTTATTAATCTATACAATATATATTTTTTTATAAAAGAATGCAAATTAAGATTATAAAAAAGTCTATAGAAAAATTATCTACAAACTTTTTTATAAAATATTTATTTATTTTACTTTAAAGAAAGACATAAGTTCTTCTAAATGATTAGCCTGATCTAATAAAGATCTTGAAGCCGCTGTAGCTTCTTCTACTAAAGAAGCATTCTGCTGAGTAATATTATCCATTTTAGAAACGGCAGTATTAACCTGATCAACACCAGCCTCCTGCTCTACTGCAGTATGACTTATATCGCCCATAATCTTAGAAGTTTCTTCTATTTTCATTTCTATATCGGTAAATATTTCTTGAGAATGTCTTGCCATTTCCGCTGATTTATTAATTTTATCATAAATATCTTCTATAAGCATAGTGATATCTTTAGCAGAAGCCTGAGAATTCTGAGCCAAATTCCTTACCTCGCTTGCTACCACCGCAAAACCTCTACCCTGATCTCCAGCTCTTGCTGCCTCTACTGAAGCATTCAAAGCAAGTATATTAGTTTGAAAAGCAATGCCTTCTATAACTTTTGTAATATCTCTTATTTTTGCACTAGCATCATAAACATCTTCTATCATTTTAGTTGTATTAGCTATAACACTTCCACCTTCTACTACAGCATTTCTTGAAGCAATCATAACATTATTTCCATCAATAGAATTCTGTGCAGATGATTTTATAGTAGATGCCATCTCTTCCATAGAGCTTGCAGTTTCTTCCAAACTAGATGCCTGATACTCGGTTCTTTGAGCTAAATCCTCAGATCCTCTATGAAGTTCATTTGCAGCATTTGCTATTTCTTTAGAGGCATTTAATACATCTGAAATAACCTCTATAAATCTATCTCTCATCATTGAAAATGAATGAGATAATTCTCCTATTTCATCATTTCTATTGTTTAATTTAGATGATAATACAAAATTTCCTCTTGCCATTTGTTTTGCTTCTTCAACTATATATTTAATAGGTTTTATACTCTTACCTATATAAAAAGCAGATATTATAGAAGAAAATATAATTCCAAGAATACCTAATAATACTCCTACTAAAATCATTTTCTTACTTTCAGAATATAAAAGTCTATGAGTAATTCCAGTCATCATATACCAAGGCTGAGATTTCATCAATTTGAAAAATGCTGTTCTAGATGAATTATCATGATTATATGTGAATAATCCTGAAGTTTGATCTTCAGGAGGCTCAACAGAATCATTTGCTGTAGTTCCAAGTAATGAATCCATATTATGATAAATAACCTCTAAATCTTCATTCAAAACAAATATAGATCTATCAGCTGATAACTCATTTCTGCTGTCTTCTAAAGTTGCATTAATAATTCTGCTCCAATCTACAAAAGCTACAAAACTTCCTATAAGTTTATTATCTAAATTATATATAGAATGAACTATTGGAAGTACAAAACCTTTATTGATATCAGATTTATATATACTATCGCTTGTAGCATGATCATAGCCTGAATCTATAAATTCTTTCCACATATCAGGATAAGCAGCCGCCATATCTAAGCCTGCATTCTTTTTATCTCCGTTATAAGATTCTATAACTTTACCGTCCAAATCTATCATATCTAAAGTAACTATATAATCATTATTATCAAATAAATGCATCATAATTCTTATAGCTGAATCTCTTACATATTCGCTTCTAGTTTCCATATATTCCATTATAGCAGGAATTCTTGAATATGCATCCATAATAAGTATCTGATCTTCAATAATAGTATCAAGCAAAGTTGAATAACCATTAACAGATGTAACGAAACCAGAATAAGTAGCATTATTTATAGCTCTTATTGACATTTGCATTATTGTAAATATTATAGCAAAAGATAAAATAATTATTATGATGTTAACAATTAAAGGGATTTTTACAACTATACTATTAGACTTTTTCATATGTACTCTTAAATATTAAATTGTATTATACCATACATCAGTATAATATTGAAGATATTATAAATAAATTAAATAAAAAAATCAATTAGGAAATAATAAATATTTTTATTTTAAATAAAAAAACAATATGTAAATATTAATCTTTATATAAATTAAAACTTTATGGTTTTATTTGTATTATTAATAAATTTATAGTTTATATTATTTTCCTATTTTAGAAAGCTCGCCCTTACTTGTAGTATAATCAGTATTATTTATAGTCAATACCATATACCCTGAATGAAATACAACAGTATATTGCTTACCGTCTTTATTTGCTATATAAGAATTATCATCAATTTTTGTAAGCTCTTCTTTTGATATTGATACTTTACCTTTATATATATTATCACCTTGTATATCTATATTCATAGAAGTATCATCATTAACAATTACTATACATTTATTGGTTATAACTTGTCTGGTATTTCTAGTAGTCTTTAAGACACCTTCATATCTTCCTGCTATTTCTACACGATTGCCGCAGCTTAAAACAAATAAAAGCAAAAAAGATAAACTTAAAATTTTAATACAATATTTCATATAATCAAACTCCTAAATAATTTTATATATAATAATTATTTTTTTGAAAAACTATTCTCCTCACCTTTAAGCATTCTTTTATAATTCGGTGTATGCTTTATGATGATGAATATTGCAAGAAGTATGGCTATAGGAAGAAGAACTATATAGTTGATATTAAAAAATAATCTATATAAGAAATTCGCTTTGAAATATAATAAACTCAAAACTATAGGAAAAGCCAAAGCTCCGAAAGTAGAACCTATAGCAACGGTTTTTTTAGATAAGAATAAACCTATAAAGAAAAATACCATAGTAATAATTAAACTTATAGGAGCAAGCATAAACATAGAACCAGCACTAGTTGCCACTCCCTTACCGCCTTTAAATCCCAAGAATATAGAAAATACATGTCCAAGTATAGAAGCTACAGCACATATAACTAATATATAATTATGAGTTGAAATTATATCAGATAGTATGAATGAAGACACTAAAACTGCTATCATACCCTTACCTATATCGCAAATATAAGCAACTATTCCAGCCTTTTTTCCGCATACACGAAGTACATTACTTGCACCTGGATTGCAACTACCCTCTTTTCTTACATCATGACCGTTTATTTTTCCTATTATAAATGAAAATGGTATAGCCCCTATTATATAGGCAGCTAATATACTTATTATAATTTTAACTATCATATTTCTTACCTCGCTTTCTGAAATTAAGTATAATAGGTGTTCCTCTAAAATCAAACATCTCTCTAAATCTATTTTCTAAATATCTTTTATAATGCGAATTTAATTTATGTGGATGATTACAAAATACAGCAAAGGCAGGAGGATTAACACCCGTTTGAGTAACATAGAATATTTTAAAAGGATTTCCACCTGCAGATATAGAGTACTCTCTTGTAGCTCTAACCATAGTTTCTGTAAGTGCATGAGTTTCAAATCTCTGAAATCTTGTTTTTGCCACTCTGACAGCTAAAGATAATAATTTATCAGCATCATTTTTTCTAGAAGCACATACCCTAGCATAAAAAGCATAATTTAATATTGGAAAAGAATCTTTCATATATGCCTCATAATCATTCCAAGTAGTACCCTTCTCTCTTATATCCCATTTATTTGCTGCTATTACTATTCCCTTTCTTCTCTCTATTATTAAATTGGCTATAGTTTTATCCTGATCAGTAAGCCCTTCAAAAACATCAAGCATAAGTATACATACATCAGAAGATTCTATCGCCTTTATTGCCCTATTCACACTATAGTATTCTATATTAGTATTTACATTTTTCTTTTTTCTTATACCAGCAGTATCAACAAGACAAATATCATCGCCTTTGAAATTAAAAGTTTCATCTATAGAATCTCTAGTTGTACCTGCTATATTTGAAACTATACTTCTGTCTTTCTCTATCAATGTATTTAATAAAGTAGATTTTCCAGCATTAGGTTTTCCAACTATGGCAATATTTATTATTTTATTATCTTCTTTTTGATTATTATTTTCTTCTTCATTACTATCTTCAATTTCTATAGCATCATCATCTTCATCGCTTTTTGAAATCTCTCTTTCTTTATCTAAATCAATTCCTATACTCTCAAGCACTTCAAGTATTTTCTCTCTCAAATCATCAATACCATTATTATGCTCGGCACTTATAGCAACTATGTCTTTTATTCCTAAAGAATAGAATTCATTTACTAAATTATTATGAGAATCAGCATCAACTTTATTTATGACAAGTATTATAGGTTTATTTAATTTTCTTATAGTATTAATAAAATGTCTATCATCGGGGTGGCTTTCATGAGCATCTACCAAAAATAATAATATATCAGCATCTTCTGCCGCAGCCTTCAAAGCCTTTTCTCTTACCTTTTCATTTAAAGTATCATCGCTTATATCGAGAAGCCCGCCTGTATCAAAAACATTAAATAAAATATCATCAATATAAGTTGTAGACATACTTATATCTCTGGTAACTCCAGCGGTAGGATCAACTATAGATTTCCTTCTACCTACAAATCTATTGAAAAGTGTTGACTTGCCTACATTAGGTCTTCCAAGTATAGCGATATTTTTCATTTATTAAACCTTAATATTATGATTAAATTAAATAAGATAATATCATAATTATAAATATATTGCTATTATATTTTTATTAAGAAGATTTGAACTTTTTATATTATAAATTAGTATTATTCTCAATCAATTTATAAAACCAAGTATCCTCTGAATTATTTAAAGGCAGTACATATTTTTTGCCGTCAATATCTGTAAATAGAATTTTCTCTTTGCTGTAATTAATAGTCATTTTATAATTATCTAAATTTAAATCTTTAATATTATTAGTATTTTTTATATCTTCTATATATTTAGCTTCTTCTATATTTGTTATAACTTGATTTCCTTCATTATTATTAATAGTACCTGATATATATGTAAGCTTATTAAAACTACTTACATCTTCCCTCTTTACTAAAATAAAATTAAGCGTTTCATCTGTAAGTTCATTGCCCTTAGCATCTTCATTAAACATCAAAATGCTTACTTTATCACTTACATACATATTGCATCCTAGTAAAAATATAAAACAAAATAATATAATATAAATAATTCTTCTCATAATAAAAAACTCCATTAACTATATACTATATATAACAGATTAAATCAAATAACTTGAAATTTCAAAATAAAATTATTGATAAAATAAATAATAGCGGAATTAACAATTTTTACTATGCAAATGCCTTTAGCTATAGGTGAAATGGAAGCTGAATATAAAAGTAGCCCTGAAGGTTCTTTATCAAAACTTAATATATTTAAAGATGGATTTAAGATATTAGGAGTTATGTTTTATCTACTTATGACAGAGAAACCAATATTATTTTGGTGTATAATACCATTTATATTTGCTTTATTTGGATTTTATTATGGAATACCTATAATTATATATTTTATCAAAGGAGGATTTACTAAATCGGTACTTGCTACAGGATTTATACTTTTATCTGGTATATGGCTTATTATGAATTCTGTAGAAAAGGTTATATCAGAAAATAGAAGATTCAAATATAATTCTATTAAATAAATTACTCATATTTTTTATATGTTCATCTTTTTCACTTGAAATTTATAAGTTATGTTATATTATATATTAAATAAGATTTTATAAGGAGTTATAATATGTCTTTAATAGATAATATAGTAGCTAGAGAAATACTAGACTCAAGGGGAAATCCTACAGTAGAAGTTGATGTTTGGCTTGACAGTGGTGTGATGGGAAGAGCAGCTGTACCATCTGGAGCTTCTACAGGAGAGCATGAGGCAGTAGAATTAAGAGATGGTGATAAGGCTAGATATTTAGGTAAAGGTGTACAGAAAGCAGTAGAAAATGTTAATGAAATTATTTGCAATGAACTTATCGATATGGACGCTTTAGATCAAGTTGAAATTGACAGAACTATGATAGAACTTGACGGCACTGAAAATAAAGGAAAATTAGGTGCTAATGCTATACTTGGTGTATCACTTGCTGTAGCAAAAGCTGCTGCTGAAGAATTAGGTATGCCATTATACAGATATATAGGTGGTACTAATGCTAAAACTTTACCAGTACCTATGGCTAATATCTTAAACGGTGGTGCTCACTCATCAGCTCCAATAGACTTCCAAGAATATATGGTTATGCCAGTTGGTGCTCCTACTTTCAGAGAAGGTTTACGTTATGTAGCTGAAGTTTTCCATAACTTAAAAGCTATACTTCATGATAGAGGTTTAAGCACTACAGTTGGTGATGAAGGCGGATTTGCTCCTGCTCTTAAAGATAATGAAGAGCCTCTTCAAGTAATTATTCAGGCTATAGAAAAAGCAGGATACAAACCTGGCGATGATGTAATGATAGCTATGGATCCAGCTTCAAGCGAATTCTATAACAAAGATAAGAAAAAATATGTATTCCATAAATCTGATAACAGAGAATTAACTCCTGCTGAAATGGTTGATTTCTATGCTGATTTATGCAGTAAATATCCTATCATCTCTATAGAAGACGGTGTTGCTGAAGATGACTGGGAAGGATGGTCTTTACTTACTCAAAAATTAGGTGGTAAAATTCAGCTAGTAGGTGATGACTTGTTCGTTACTAATGTTAAAAGACTTCAAATGGGATTAGACAAAAATGTTGCTAATTCTATTCTTATTAAAGTTAATCAAATCGGTACTTTAACTGAAACTTTAGATTCTATAGAGCTTGCTAAAACTCATAACTACACAGCAGTTGTTTCTCATAGATCTGGTGAAACAGAAGATGCTACTATTGCTGATATAGTTGTAGCTACTAATGCAGGACAAATCAAAACTGGTTCTGCTTCAAGAAGTGATAGGATTGCAAAATACAATCAATTATTAAGAATTGAAGAAGAATTAGGCAACAGAGCTATTTACTTAGGCAAAAAAGCATTTTATAATGTTATAAAATAATAATAAATAATTGTGAGCGTCTGCTAAATTTACTTGCTAGACAATTAAAAGCGAATAATTTTTATTAATAATAAAAAAGAGCTGGTAACTTAAATAATAAAGTTATCAGCTTTTTTATATGAGTTGATTACTAGTGATAATAAAAAATAAGTGTATGAGTATTAATTTTATAACTTTATAAATAAATTTTTGATTTTTTAATCAAATAATTTTATTCTAAAATTTTTTAGAGAAAATTTATATTAGTTTTAATTGTTTGATTATACTAACAATTTTAGTAAAAAATTGATAAATTTAATTTTTTAGCTTTAAAAAATAAAAAATATTTATATAATATATAATATAGATTACGATATTAAACATAATTACTTTATTTTGCAATAAGGGATAATTATGAGTAAAAAGTACATAGTGTGGGAAGATAAGTATAAAGTAGGTTATAAAAGAATAGACGATCAGCATTTGAAATTAATTGAAATAATCAATGACTTATATGATTGTATGAATAATAAAGACTCAAAAGATGAAGCCCTAAAAAATGAATTTAAAAAAGCTTTGAGAAAAACAGTAGATTATGTTTCTTATCATTTTTCATGTGAAGAAAAAATTATGCATGCCATAAAATATAATAAGATAATAGAACATTCATCATACCATAGAGAATTTACACAAACAATTTATAATTATGTCAAATCTTATGAAAATGGTTCTTTGGAGGCTATTAATAATTTGATTCAGTATCTAAAAGATTGGTTTTTAAATCATATTTTAGTTACAGACAAAACATTTGTAAAAGAAGTCAAGGAAGCATTACAAAGGATTTCCGAAGAAGAATAACTATAGAAGAATAACTATATTAGGAGCTTTATATGGAAGAAATGATTGAAGTTGTTGTTAAAAAAGGTTGGATCGAATGGGAAGAGAGATTCAAAACTGGATACAAAAGAATTGACAATCAGCATAAAGAACTAGTGAATATCATAAATGATCTCTATGAAACAGGTATAGAAAGAGATCTTGATAATGAAGAAGTGAAAAAATCTTTTAATGAAATAATTAAAAGAACAATAGACTATGCTACTTATCATTTCGCTTATGAAGAGAAAATTATGAATGCTATAAATTACAGTATATCCAAAGAGCATATATCAAAACACAGAGCTTTTTCGCTTAAAGTTGCAAATGAAGTTAATAGATATGAAAAAACCGATAATTTAGTAATAAAAGATTTCATAACTTTTTTGAAAGAGTGGCTTCTAAACCATATAATGCTTGATGATAAAAAATTCGTAACAGAGATAAAAGATACTTTAATGAAAATGTATGAAGAAGAATTAAAGTAATATAAATAAAAAATTATTTGTTTATTATAAATATTGTTCTATTTCAGTGAAAGCTACCCCAGCCTTTTCCTGCACATATATATCAACTATATGATTCGTAAAGCTTGAAGGTTCGGGATTGATTTCCATAATTTTAGCACCAGATCTTTTAGCTAAATGTGGAATCTGATCAGCAGGCATAACCTCCCCTCCCGTTCCTATTATAATAAATAAATCACTTTTATTTGCATCTTCTATAGAAGAATTAAAATCAAGTGCGGGAAGTTGTTCTCCAAAAAATACAAAATCAGGTTTTAAAGTAGATCCGCATTTCTCACAAGAAGGAGGATCCATATCAAGTATTTCTTTATTTATTTTGTATCTAGATTTGCATTTCATACATACAGCATATTTAGCAGTACCATGAAGTTCATAAACTATTTTGCTTCCAGCCTCCTGATGAAGATTATCAATATTTTGAGTAATTACACTTCTCATTATACCCATCTTCTCAAGATTAGCTAATACAATATGTGCTTTATTAGGTTTAACATCTGTTATAGGATCATAAAAAACCTTTTTTAACGATTTCCAAGATTCCTTTTGATGCTTAACAAAATATGATATCTCAGCGAATTGACTGCCATGTTTTTCCCAAAGACCATCAGGACCTCTAAAAGGAGGCACTCCGCTTTCAACACTTATACCAGCACCTGTAAATGCTACAATATATTTTGATTCTTTTATTGTTTTTGCTATTAATTTATAATCTATCATATTCTGATTATATAATAATTATTATTTTTTTGCTAGTAAAAATAAAAATAAATACAAAAATATTGAAACTTTATAATTATTTTTTTATTGCAGAAAATAGTAATATAAATAATATCATTAATGTTCTATCACATATATTTAATCTCCCATAAAACAAACATTTTATAATCATGTTTTTATTGACAGATAACTTTAATATGTTATAATATTACTATATTAATTCATTATAAAATAAAAAAAAATAATTAAGGATATATTATGATTAGCAGAACACAAATTATGCGTCTATTGAAATATAAAAATGCCTTAAGACGCATGAAGAGTTTTGGATTTATCAAAGCATATTCTAATAATTTAGGAGATGCAATAGGTATTACCTCTGTCCAAGTGAGAAAAGATTTCTCACTCTTCAATATCTCTGGAAATAAGAAAGGCGGATACAATATAGATGATTTATTGGAACAAATAGACAGTATATTAGGAAAACAAATTTCTCATAATATCATATTAATAGGATATGGTAAAATAGGAAAGGCATTAGTAAATTATAGAGGTTTTGAAAATGAATCTATAAAAATAGTAGCGGCATTTGATCATAATCCAGAAAAAGTTGATAGAGAAGCTTCTACTCCGATACTTCCTATAGAGGAATTAAAAGACTTTATAATCAGCAATAAAATAGAAATAGCTATTTTAACTGTACCTGATTTGGAGGCTCAAAGAATGTTTGATGTTATATGTAATGCAGGTATAAAGGGAGTATTAAATTTTGCCCCTATAAAACTTTTAGAAAGACCCGATTGTATAATTAATGATGTTAATATAGCCGATGAAATAGAATCTCTATTCTACTTTATCAATGATGTTAAGGAAAGTTCTTCATATTCTAGTAAAAAAAATAAAGACAAATCTGATAAAAATTAAATATTGGAAGTATAAGTTTATAATGTGTATGAAAATTATTTATGATAAATAAAAAGGATTACCTATAATGGCAATCCTTTTTTATTTATAAAATGCATTATTTTTTGATTTATTTATTATAAGTTAAACTAGCTTTAGTAAGTAAATCAACAACCTCAGTATTTCCATTCTCCATAGCATACATTAAAGCTGTTTTCTTAAATTTATCCAATACATTTATATTAGCTCTTGAATTAATCAAATATTCAACTGAAAGATAATCACCGTTTTCAGCAGCAAACATTAAAGCTGTTCTTCCATCATTATCAGCAATATTCAAATCTGCTCCACTTGAAATTAGAGTATTAATAGCCTCACTCTTTCCAGCAATAGCAGCCCATATTAAAGCTGTTCTTCCATCTCTCATTTTGAAATTTATACTTGATTTACCTATTAATAAAGATGATATAACATCTGTTAAACCCAAAGTAGAAGCCAAAGCTAAAGGAGTAATATTTCCATAAGGTCCGTAAGAAGCCAGTATATTGGCATCAGCACCTCTCTCTAATAAAAGTTTTGCTATTTCATTATTTCCTTTTGCTATAGCATAAAATAAAGCATTAGCTCCATATTCATTTATAAAATTAACATCGCTTCCCCTATCTAAAAGAACTTTCACTATTAAATCATGATTATTGTATGAAGCAACCATTAAAGGAGTCATATTATAATTTATTCCATCATTATTTCCGCTTCTATAAGTACCCATTATTCTCAAATCAGCTTTAGAATTAAGAATCATTTCAACTATACTATAATATCCTTTTCCTGCAGCCTGTAAAAGTGCTGTTGTACCGCCATTGATTTTTATATTAGGGTTTGCATTTTTAGCAAGAAGATAAGAAACTATATCAACATATCCTGCATCTGCTGCATAAGTTAATGCTGTTTTACCATGAATACAAGTAAGATTAACATTAGCATTCTGAGATAATAATAAAAGAACTACATCTTTATAGCCTTTTGAAGCTGCAGTAATTAATGCATTATGTCCCTGATTATCTCCGAAATCCATAAAATTAGAAATAGGTCCCTGATATATTAATCTCTTTATACCATTAGTATCTCCTGCATTTGCATATTCCAATAATTGATCTAATCTTCCCGTATTAGGAGTCTGTGCATTTAATACAAAAATAACATTGAAAAATATGAAAATAAAACTTAAATAACGCATTTTTTATTCTTCCTTAAAATATGGAATTTTAGCTATTGTCAAATTTCGGAATAAGATATATTAATTCTTAATAACTTTCTTTATTATTTTTTTAAATAATAACTATAAAGTTCTCTTTTTACACAGTATAAGCTTACACCCTTTATAGGGCTTATCTTTAAAGTTACAGTTGATATTTTGATTTTTTTATTATCAATATACAAATACCTCTCTCTTAAAGCATTTATAATATCAATAGTTATACCTATATCATTCAATCCATTATTATAATACTCATAAACTTCTCTGCTATCTTTATTATAATAATCTATATTATTATTCTTAAGTATATTAAAAAAATTATTCTCAGTAAAACGGCTTGTAAATATTATAAGATTTAAATCATACTCTTTTATAATTTTACCTAAAATATCATTATACTCTAAAACAATCAAATCAGTATCTCTGGAACTATTTTCATTTTTTCTTTTGCATTTAGAAAAAACATCTGCTATACCTACTCTATTTGTTTCAAAAAGTATTTTTTTCTTAGCCTTATTAAAAATAAAATCATCATTCTTATAATCTATATCAAAACTATCAGCAATGATTTTCCAAAACTCGTTTCTTTTACTTGAATAATACCAAGAGTTAATTTTCTCTTCATAACTTAATTTATCAAATTTTTCTTTATTGGTATATAAAGGCACAGAAAAAGTACCCAATATTAAAGTTTTCATTTCTTTTGGAAAAAAGTTAATATCATTAAATAAATGCTTCTCAATATTCATAGAAATTTATCTTCTTGCTATACAAGCTATAAAACAGTTTATTATGATAATGATTCCAAAATACCAATAAATATTCTAACACTCATCTTCCTGAAATCTCATATATAGAAATCATAAAATTTGAGGCATTAGGATTTAAAAGAAAATTCCATTTGAAAATCGCATCAAGAAGAAATAAAAACACTATTAATATTCCAATTTATATAAGGCTGTATAGTTTGCATAAACTTTACATAGAAATAGCTTATAGTATTACTCATACAATTATTATATTAGATTTTTATTATAATCTTTTTTATAATAAAAATATCATTCAAAAATATTAAATAATCCTATAGCACTTACATTATCAATGCAGTTTTCTGATATTTGCTTTAATTTATTCAAAGCCACTTCCATATTATCGCAATTCATTATATCATTAATTGCTGTTTCAATATTTTCATACTTGCTTGATAAAAGCTCTATCATAGAATTGGAAGCTATAAAATAATTGCAATTTTTATTTCTTCTAGCTCCCTCAATAGTGATATAATGTCCGCCCCCAGCACAGGCACAATTTTCTAAAACATTTCCGCTTATATGATCTCTTGATACCTGAATAACTTTATTTTTATTAACACAGTAAACTTTACTGTCTCCTGCATTAAATACAAAAACACCAGCAAACTTATGATATAAAACACCCGCTATAGAAGCTCCAGCCATAGATTTTTCTCTGTCATCAGCAGAATCTCTTGCAGCAACTACTTCAAGCTTTATAAAGTTATGCATTACCCAATTCAATACTTCCTGCTCTCCTACAAGTTCAAGTAAATCTAAAAAATTTTCATTGTAAACATCTATAGCCAATTTTGAAGCAAAAGTATCCCCTAACCCATCAGCTATAAGTGAAATAGCACTTCCGCTTATATTATTTATGAAATGTGTATAATTATTCTGTTCATTTATGAGAATCGGACTTCCTGATATATATTCTCCATTAAAAAGAATTGTATCTGTATTTTTTTTAGTATTAGAACCTTTATTTGTAAAAGTGCAAATATTCATAGTTGTTAATCCTTATTAAATACTTTTTTATATTACAATTATTTATTAATTATATATTAACAGATATAAATATCAATATATTTTTTATAAAGATCAATTATATTATAATTGTTAATAAAGTGTTAATAATTAATATTATATTATTAACATTGTTAACAAAATTTAATTTTTTAAAAAATTTGAATTTTAATAGTAAATTTCATATTTTCCTTATTTTTATTTTAGTTAATATAAACAAAGTTATAAACATCATATAAATAATATTTTTATATTTTCTTCTTATATACAAAAATTTATCAACATATTGACATCTTAATAATAATAAAAAATTTATTTAAAAAATTTAAATATATAATATTTTAAATAAAGAAAATTCATATACTTCATAATTTGAATTCCTATAAAAAATAATATAATGAATTCAATTATTTTTAACATGTTGATAACTTGTTTATAATGTTAATAAATTATTAAAAAAACTACTGTATAAATTTTTATTTTGAATTCATATAAAAAATTCATTATAAGAATTCATATTATAAATTCAAATTTTGAATTCTAATAATGAATTAGCATTTTTAATTATTATATGTTATAATTGAATAAACTACTCTGGTGATAATATGAAGCAAAGTTATTATATTAACGATAAATTAAAATATTTAATATCCAATATAATTTATGATATTCAAAATTATAATAATATAATATCAAAATACATAGACCTAGAAAAATGCACTAATAATTATTGTAATGAATCAAGAAGTACAATAATAAGACAGTCTTTTTTGATAGATAGAACTATGGAAGTTTTAAATGATTTTAATGATATAAACTCTAATTCTTTCAAACTTGATATGAACTTTGAGAATTTTAATACAGTTATTAATGAATCTTTAGACTCAATATTGGATTTATTTAAATCTAAAAAAATAAAATTTACATTGGATAATAATATAATTAAAGATTGTACTATAATGATGGATAGATCCAAAATAAAGAGAAGTATATTAAATATATTTTCTTTTATTTATAATATAATAAAGATTAATAGTTCTATGAATATATCTTGTAATTTAGTTGATTATGAGAATGATGATAGTTTTTTATATTTAAATGGGGTTAATAATATTAGTGAGAAAGATGAAAAAAAATTGGAATTGAGTAGGGAATGTATAGATATATCTTTAACTTTTATATCTGACAATATACCTGATGATATAAAAAGAAAACTTTTCAAAACTCCTTTAATATCTTATGAAAACACTAACTTTAATAATCTCTATTTATATACAGCTTATGCAATTATAAAAGAGCATTACGGAGATATATGGTTAGAATCTTTAGAAAATAAACATAGTATTAATATTATTTTACCAGCTAAGAATAAGTTATGAATTATGCATTAGAATATGTTCTTTTAATTGCCTATTTATTTGCTTTTATAATAGGCTTTTCAACTATACTTTTTTCTATTATATATTATGTAATAGAGAGGGTAGCTTGGCTTAAATATTATATAATATTTTTATTTACATTTGCATTTTTACTTTTAATAAGAGCAGTCAAACTTTTGAGTTTTTTAACTGTACCTTCTTTTATGTCTAATAATATATTTAATACTTTATATTTATTTAGTTTTTCTATTGCTATGTCATTGATGCTTTATTTTATACCTGCATTTTTATATAGATTTTTAAATATAAATTGGAATTTAAAACATAATATTATTTATATTGCATTATCTATTATTCATTTTATATTTAGTATACTTGGTATACTTATAAAATTTAATATATATATTATCAGCGGAGTAATTTTCTATATTTCTATAATTGTAATATTGATTATAGGATTTATTAATTCTAAAAATATAAAAGATAAAACTATAAAATTTATAGTTAAGATATTGGGGCTTATAACTATAATTATATATCCAATTTTAATATATCAACTTATTGTTTATAAGATGGAAGCTGCTGATATAGGTTCTATGGATATAACATTATTATTGTTTTACATATGGTGGAATTTAGTTATGCTTGGATATTTATTTTGGTATTTTATTAGTATAGTTAATAGCAAGATAAATAATCAAAATGTTAATATAGATAAATCTTCTGCTATAATCAATGATAAAAAATATGATGATAATAGTACTGAAAATATAAATTTAACTAGAAGAGAGAAGGAAATACTTTCATATTTACTTGATGGAAAAACGAATAAAGAAGTATCATTAATCCTTGCCATATCTCTTAATACTGTTAATAATCATGTTGCAAATATATATGAAAAATCAGGCGTTAAAAATAGGGTAGAATTAGTTAATAAGTTTTCTAAGAATTAAATATAGTATATTGAGATTTAATAGACAGCTTATTTTTATTATGTATATAATTACTTACTTATGATAACTCTAATTTTAAAAATAGTAAGAATATGAAACTTACTATTTTTTTAAGATTAGAAATTTCTATTATAAAAAATATTATTCTAAAGGCATAGAATCTATTATAGAGCTAGCTAAAGAATTTAGAACTTCCTCTCTTAAAGCACCATCTTGCATATATAATTCTAATCTTTTTTTAGCTTCTGCTATTTTCTCTTCTCTTACATCTGGAGCATCTTTAATGATGTTTACTAATTTTTCATTTTGCAAAGCTAACCTTGATTCATTAGAAATATCTATTCTATCTGAACCCATTTTAGAAACTTTTTCATTATACTTAATATTGGATTTTTGTTGTATATTTGATGTGCCGCCTATTTTATCAATTGTCATAATCTGACTCCTTACATAAATTATTTTCGGCATTAGCCTCGCATACTTTAGATTTTCTATTATCAATTATAATACAAAATTCACCTTTAGTTAGTATACTACCATCTATAAAAAAATCAAGAATATTTTTAGCTTGAGATCTTATAATTTGCTCAAATTGTTTAGTTAATTCTCTTCCGATAACAATATCCGTTTTTTCTCCAAATATGTTAACAATATCTTCTACACATTCTTTTACTCTATAAACTGATTCATATATAACAATGATATTTTTTTGATTATTATATAATTCTTTCAATTGATTTTTTCGCTTTCCAGATTTATTAGAAAGAAATCCCACAAACAAAGTATTTCCTGAAATACCTGAAACAGAGAGTAGGGAAGTGAAAGCGGATATTCCTCCAACAGGAATTATTTTAATATTATTTTCTATAGCTATTCTTATGATGCTTACTCCAGGATCGCTTATGCATGGGGTTCCAGCATCACTTATAATGGCAGCTGATTTACCTTTTAATATTTCATTAATATATTCATTGATTCTATATTCAGATGAATGGCTATGATAAGAAAAGAGTTTATTTTTTATATTATAAAAGTTTAGTAGTTTAACAGCAACTCTAGTATCTTCTGCCAATATAAAATCTACATTTCTAAGTATTTTCAAAGCTCTTATAGTGATATCTTCTATATTTCCTATTGGAGTAGCCACTACATATATAACATTTTTTTCTATAGCATTTTTACTATTATCTTTATTTGTTATTTCTTCTATAAACTCTTCATCATTTTTATCAAAGTCATTCATAATTTTTATTTCCTCAATAAACTTAATTATAATTATATATTAAACTTTTCATTAATACAACAATACTATAATATTAAAATACATATAAAAATGTTTCACATGAAACATTGATAAAATATATATTTTCGTACTAGGCTTTTTTATTTGTAATGTTTATATACGCACGCATAACAGATTAAGAATATATGTTTTAATTATATTGCAATTTAAATTACAATATAGAATATCTTTAACCGTGCGTTAAAAAGATTAAAAATATAATCCTCGCTTGGGTGGGTGCTAATAATTCTTATTCTGTATTAAGGAAAATGGAGTTTTATTTGATTGATGAAATTATGAGATTTAAAGGGTGGGGTTTGTAATTTAGTCAAAAACTTTATTAACATTCCCCGCCCTTTAGGTTTTTATGTTTAATATAAAAAATATAGTCTTTTTTATATTTTAGGCTTATACTAAAAATATAATCCTCACCCAAGTGTTATTAGAAATTATAATGAATGTACTATAAAACAGATATATTTTGTCTAATTACTTTGAATGTTTCATGTGAAACATTTTTTATTTTTATCATTTTTGTATGTTTAAATTTATTATAAAGTTGATATTGTAAATTATATTAATTAATATAAAATTATTATATATGAAAGAAAAAATAGCAAAATTAAAAGTAAAATTAATAAAAAGAAAAGATATAATATTCTCTGTTATAGTGTCTTTTATTCTTCATGTTTTTTTGTTTAGTTTTATAAATACCTCTATAATGCAAGATGTATTTGCTTATGAGAAGACAAAACAGAAAGCTGAAGAAAATAAAAAAGATAATTATATGTTTTTAGTCGAAACACCAGAAGTTGAAGAGGAGGAAAGTAAAGAAGATACTCCATTCGCATCTGATAAAACTTTGAGATCTAAAGGACAAACAGATGTTAAGCCTTCAAAAACTTTCTCAGATACTTCCGTTTTTTCTTTCTTGGGAGATGGTGCTAATAGCCCTATAGTAGAGAGAAGACCTACAGAAAATATAAAGCCTAATAATAATCAAATTCAGCAAAGAGAAAAAAAAGAATTAGGTAATGAAATATCCAGAGATAATGTAGAAACTTATAAACCTAAAAACCCTGGTATGAAAGGCGATACTAAAATACCAGCATCATTTGAGGAAGGTGCTGATAGGGCAGTTGTATTTTCCAGCGAAACAGGAAGCATACAATTGGGTACAAAAGCTAAGGAATATTTTTGGTATTTCTATGCTTTAGTAGGATCTATTAGAGATTCTTGGTATTTAACTATTCCTAATCAGGCACATTATTTGGGGCTTATAAGAACCGATGAAGTTGAGGTATTAATTTCAATAGATGAAGAAGGTAATATAGAGTTTGAAAAGTTTTTAAAAACTTCTGCTAATGGTCAAACTAGTCTTGATAATTCATGTTCAAAAGCTATTGAATATGCTAAAAAATTAAAGCCTCCTCCTCAAGGTTTATGGAATGATTATGCTGAAGATGGTAAGATTTATATACCATTCAAATTTATATATCAAAATTTTAGTAGAGATTAATTTATTTAATTCAAATAAAAATTTTTATTACTATTGATTTTAATCTTTATTATTAATATAATATTTAACCTAGAAAAAATTTAGTTTTAGAGTATATTAAATGCGTTCCAAAAGAATATATAACATAAAAACTTTTATTTATAA
>NZ_JARHYI010000076.1 GCF_029258575.1 Brachyspira sp.
TATATTTAAATTACTTTCCACTATCACCTTGCATCTTCTCTCATGCACATCTCTAAAAAAATATCCAACTCTAGCAACTACATAATCATTTTTTTTATTTCTTTATTTGTAATACTATTCTCTAAAAAAAATAATAAAGATTTCTTTGACATAATACCTCTGTAATAATTATTTTTTATTTTTAAATGCACTTTGTTCAACTTTTCCCACCGAAAAAAGTTGTAAAAAGTGCATTTTTAATTTTAATCAATATTATAAAATAACTATTTAATAATAATTAAGACAAACTCAAATCTATTTTACAGAATCCGTAAGGGTTAGAAGCTACTGTGCATCTCTTTGTTCTTGTTCTCCATAAATTATTACCTAATATATCAACCTCTCTTATATCATGATTTAAATATACTACCTCTTTTATTGAAGCCATATCCAAAATATTAGAAGAAGTTGTAAACATATAAATTGATGAACCTGTCCATATATCGGTAAGATTCTCTAATTGATATTTCTGTTCAACCTCATGATCATCAGCAACTCTAAATGCTGTTCCTACAACTGTAATTCCGCTTGTTACTGCATTAAAAATATCAGGTCTGAATGCCTTATATTTTCCATTAGCATTATTTCCTATCATTGATATATAATTAGAAAATAATCTGAATAAGCCTTGAAGTTTTATATATACATCTATTGGTATAACTATATAAAGTTTCTGTCCGTTATCCTGAAGTTCCATTTTATCATTAAACAAATTTCCGCCTACTGCATAATTCAAATATTTTGCCAAATCTATAAATGAAGAAAAGAAATTATCAATATCAGCCTCAGTCCAAGTACTTATAGGTTTTGCCGTTAAATCAACAGTATTAGTACTTCCATAAAGAGAAGCATCAGTAACTTTTGCAGCAAGATTTCTCTCTCTTAAAAGTCCTAATCTTGAAACTAGTTTTTGTGCAATATAATTAAAAATTTCTTCTCCTGCCTTCTTCTCATCTCTTGCATAAAGCTCATTAATTTCTTCTATTCTATTTATATCTATGCCTATATAATATTCTTCAGGCTCCATTTTGAAAACTCTAGCCTCATGTTTAGGATACTCATTAAAAATATTTAAATCTCCCAATGAAGTACCGCCGTACATATTTTTAAGATTGAAAGCAGTATTATCTAAATCTCCTCCAATGGCTCCCTGAGAAACGCCTACAAAAATTTCAGGTATATATTTACTCACGAAATTAGTTTGTCCCATATATCTAGGCATTTCTTTATTGATTATAGGAAAAAGTTTATTTTGTATATTTTGTAAATTAGGTATGCTCATTTGAAACTCCTATTGTCGCTAATCATAAACTTGCTTTTAATTAGGTGATAATTAAAATTATCACTTGCTTGTTTATCACTGTTTGTTGTTATGCCACCTGTAAGGGTAGCTTTCGTTTTAAAGCTGTTAAATAAATTTGATACTTACTTCTGCTGACTATATTTTATGTATGATAGTAATAATAAAATAATGATTAAAACTATAAATTTAATTTTTTATTATACAGATTTCAAAAGTATTTCTGCATAATTGCTTCCACCTCTTATCACTATTCCATTACCATGTCCATCTAATGATTTTTTGAATCCTTTATCCGATGCTGTTACTATATCGCCTGCAGCAACACTTTCAGCTGTAACGGCATTTACTATTCCGTCATAACAAACAGATATCATATTTGATTTTAATTTTAAATCCTTATAAGAAAAAGCATCTTCCAAAGCAACACCTACAAATACATTGCCGTCACTGTAAAGTGAGAAAACCCCTTTTCCATTTTTATTTTTTATTGTTACAGGAAAACCTTTTTTAGGAAGATTATTTTCATCGCTGTGAATTCCTGCTTTTATTATAGAACCTTGTGCCACTATAGACTCCGTTTTATATAAAAAATTAGATTTGTTCAACTTTTTCCCATCGCAAAAAGTGCAAATAAAAAACATACTAATTCCATTTTGATAAATGCAATATCTTACGGCAGTCAAATTGAAAATATAAATTTATTGTTACAAACTTAAAATTATTTAATATAAATATTATTTAAATAGTTTTGCTATCTCGCTGTACTTATTTTCTTCGCTTAATGCCGATAAATTGATTTTCTCTCCGCTTCCTATTCCTATAGGTACTAAATCATTTCTCACTATTGATATTATTTCATCTTTACTAAGTCCTGCCTTAAAAAGTTTTCTAGCCTTTGTATATGTAGAGCTTTCTGATTTTGAAGAGCATCTTACAGCATTCTGACTTTCAGCATATTCATTGCACCAATCTCCGTAGGTTACAGCTGAAAGATTTAATTCTTTATTATTATCTAAATTATTTAAATTTTGTTTGTCAGTATTATTATTTTCTTTTTTATTATCTTCTTTACTATCCTCTTTCAATTTATTTACTATCATGTCAATAACTATATTTTGAATGTCATCATCATTTTTAAACAAATAAACAAATTCCGCTCTTGCCTCTTTTTGAACTTCCTCCTCTTCACTTATTAATTTTTCTAATACATTTTTTAATTTCTGCATATACTCTCCGTTAATATTTTCTTCATTATTACTTATAATTGCACTAGCACAAAGTAAATCAACATTACGGCTTGCAGGATATTCCACTGCAGCAACGGCCTTGATTTCGCAATTCTCCCAGTAAATAAAATTTTCATCTTCATAAGATTTTTTTCCCACCATCTCAATAGAAGGATAAAAAGATTTTTTCTATGTTATACTCTCATCAAACCATTCTATAACAGCATAAAGCCCTATAGCCTCATTATCTTTTTCTAAACTTACAACTTTTCCAATAGCCTCTCTTTCTTCATCTTCTTTATGCCCTTTATAGACAAATATTTCTACAGTTCTGTTTTCAAAAGATTTTATCAGCTCATTAATATTTTTTTCTGTGATTTTATTGGTTTTAGTTTCAGCAAAAGTATTTTTTGAAATAGGTATATACTGCTTGAAACTGTCTCCCAAAATTTTATATTTTTTCTTTAGCATACTATCTCCTTAATATATAATTTATTTAATGATGGTTTATTTATATTTACCATTAATAATACAGAATATAAATACATCTGTATATCTATATATCTATAATAAAAAATATAAGTGATTATAAGTAGAAACTTAATTTTTTTTATTTTTTCCTACAAAAATATATACTTTACAAAAATATATACTTTGCTATAATCAAATTATTATGAATGAAAATAATTGTATTAATTTCTTATCAAACTTTATATCTTATTATTCTCAGTATAAAAATAATTTATTAAACTATTTAAAAGACTTTATTCTTGAAAAAGAAAATATCATAAATGAAATAAATAAAGGGAAAGAAAAATTAGCTCCGCAAATAAATATTATCAATTTATTAGAAGCATCAAGAATTGAAATTCCAAATAGTTTTTTATTATTTAATCTCTTTAATACATCTTTCAAAGAAAATAATATAGAAATAAATTTTGCAAAAATATTTTCTAAATACATAATAGAAAATAAATGTAAAAATAAAAAAATAAAAAATATAAATGATATTAAAGTCTATAAAGAATTTAGTATACCAAAAGGAAGAATTGATATATTAATTCAATCTAAAAATTTTGAAATAATTATAGAGAATAAAATTGATGCTGATGACGGAGAAGAACAATTAAAATTATACTATGATAATAGAAAAACTCAAATTGATGAAAATAAAATATTTATAGTTTATTTAACTCCAGATGAAAGAATACCTTCTAATAAAAGCATTGATGATGAATTAAGAGAACAATTGGAAATAGAAAATAGAATATGCTATTTATCACATAATGATATAGCAAAGTGGATAGATAATATTTTAACAGAAACAGAATACAATTTCTTAAAAGAAAATGATAAATATCAATCAATATATTCTTCATTGATACAAATAAGAGATAATGAAAAAATTATAAGCAATACCACAGAGGAGGACAATATGGAAAAAGCAGTTATTAGAGAATTTGTAGAAAAAATACTTTCTGCTAATAAAGATATAGATATTACAAAATTATCTAATATAAAAGAAATGAAAAATTTATTTGAAAATGCTGCGTTAGTATTTGATGATTACAAAAAAGAATTTTATAAAAATATAGTAAATGAATTAAATGATTATAAAATTGGACATGAATCTAATTACGAAAAAATATTAGAAAATGATAATTGGTATTTTCGTATAGATATAAATACTAATCTATTATTATATATAAATCTATTAAAAGAAAAATATAATATACAATATTATACAGAAAAAGATACATCAAACGATAAAACATTTATAAAATTATGTGAAATTTTTGTAGAATTAAAACCAATAAAAAATTGTGATAATTGGTATATTTCCAAAAGTAATGACATTATTTTTTACAATGAAAATAAAAGCTACAAGGAAATAGCTGATGAAATAAGAAAAATTGTACAAAAAATAGAAGAAGTAATAAAATAAATATATTATATAACAATATTAGAGTTATAATTATTACAAAAAATTATAAAATAAAAAAGGCTCAGTAAATTAATACCAAGCCTTTTTATATTAATTGTTAATTTAAAAATTAATTGCCGTAATTATTAATTATAGATTCTCTTAACTTTTTAAATTCAGAAACTCCGTCAGCCATAAATTTTTCTAATTTACTCCTATCCTTATAGAAATTTGATTTATCATATAATATATAACACATTATAGTATTCATTAATTCTTCTTCATCTATATTGTCCCAATTGATAGCTGTATTTTTTTCTTTTAATATTCTTTCAACTATAATATGAGCTAATTCATGTGCTACAACACATCTTTTTTCAGGAATTGTCATATTTTTATTTATGATTATAATATCTACATACGGATCTTCATCTGGAGACAAAAAACCATAACTACTGATATTTTTCTCTTTTATAAAAATTTTATATAAAGCTATATTTAATATTCTAAAATCTCTATTATTTAGAATATCGCCTTGTTTTTCTTTTTCTTTCAAATGTTTTCTAAAATCAGATTGTCTATTTTCAAGAACTATATTTTCTATTGCACTCTTCCAATGAGAAATTGTTTTTTTGTTTCACTATAAACATTATTATATCCGCATTTGTACGCTATTTCTTGTAAATTTAATTTAGACATACAAAATTAAAATCCCCTGTACATTCTAACTTCTTCATCTAAAAACATTACTAATATATCATTATATTTTTTTTCTAATGATATATTACCAAAATATTTTATAGCTTTAGAATTGCAGGCTTTTGTAAGAGCATCTATTTTAGTTTCATAATCATCTTCTTTTATACCCAAAGAATCAAAGTATGCATTCACTTCTTCTTCTGTAGTGCATTTCTGCAATTCTTCTTTGCTGAAAAGTTTAACTGCCATAAATGCCTCCTTAATTTTTTATTTAATTCAATTACTAAAAATAACTTCTATATATAGTATATACAAAGTTAAATTATTAAGCAACTATAATTTATTATAAAAATTAATTATTATTCTCTATAGAATGAGAAATTCTGAAATAATCACATTCGCCTGAGAGCCTTAAACTTTTGAAATTCAAATCAAAGTATCTTTTTATAAAACTATTATTTATATAATTGATTATACCTGACACTATATCGCTTGCCATAAGTAAAGCATTATCCTGAGTTAGTTCTGCTAATGATTTAGTAGCTCCTTTGTTTAGACCAAGTGCTTTAATATCCACACCCTTATTTTTGAATAAAGCTGAAAGCATACTATCTCTAAAATTATACCATTCATTAGCGTCAATACTTTCTATCTTTTCTATTTTGCCGTACTTGGAAATAAAAATTCCACCGCTGTTATTTATGAAATTTCTTATTTCTCTTTCTGCTTCTTTTCTCTTACTATCATTAAGCTCTGTATTAGCTATGAAATTAAAACTATGCTCACCTATATTTTTTAAATTGCGGTTAAAACTATTATCCATAGATTCCAAAATTTGCCAAAGAGAATATGCACTGTATAAGAATGGTTTTCCTATAATATCACCTTCAATACTTCCATAACTTGCATATCCTGCTAATCCTAAATCAAAATCTATATCAACAATACTGCCCTCATCATAATTTGAATAGCTGTTAAAAATTCCTTTGTGTCTTTTTATAATACTTATACTTTTTATTTCATCAATATCATTATCATTAAAATTAAATCTGTATATTGAAGAAGGATCATAATATTTAAATCCTCTTAAACCGTCAAGTTTTCCTTTAAATCCGTAAGTACTAGCAGGCATAACTTCTAATTTAGGAGTAAAAAAACAAAAACCATAAACTAAAGCATTATAAGAAACATTGACTATTAAATTTTTAAGTCCTCCTGATCTTTCAAATTGACTTACAAAAAAGTTATATGCATTATTTATTCTTTCTTTATCTTCGCATTCTTTTGGTATTTCTATAAAATAATTAAATGAATTAAAAACTCCTCTATAAAATTGAAGTATAGGCTCAAGATAAATAGAACTTTCCATTCTCTTACAGGTTAATGCCCATTTATAAGGAAAAGAAAAATCATCGCTTTCATCTCCCCTATTCTCTATAACATTGGGTATGCCTGAATTATAGTTACTTGTTGATATTCTATTCAGTTCATCATTTAATTTTTCTATTTCTCTATTTTTATCTTTCAATTTATTATCATACTCTTCAATAATTTTTTCTATTCTTGATTGATTTTGTTGCACTTCATTATTTATCATAAATATAAATCCTTAATTAATAATTTTATTTATTAATTTCTATTATATATAAAAAATATAAGTGATTATAAGTTTAATAAAATAGTGTTAAAATAATATTAAGTATTAAAAGAGAATAAAATGACAATTTCAAAATATAAAAAATATGATTATGTAAATATAGTTTTAAATATGATATCTTGAATAAATTCTTTATAAAAATAGCCTACATTCATGTATAATAAATGCAGGCTTTAATTATAAATCATAAATTAATTATTAAAAAATATTTTTCACTATTATAGTTTCATCTCTACTTGCACCAACTGATACAATAGATATATCTGTTTCAATAACTTCGCTTAATCTCTTTAAATATTTTTTAGCATTTTCTGGAAGTTTATCGTATTCTCTTATCTCTCTAGTGCTAGTTTTCCAACCTTCAAATTCCTCATAAATAGGCTCAACTTTAGAAAGTATATCTAAATCTGCAGGATAGCCTTCCAATATTTCTCCATTATATTTATAGCCTACACATATTTTTAATTTATCTAATTCATCTAATATATCAAGCCTAGTAATAGCAATAGAATCAAGCCCATTAACATAAGAAGCATATTTTACAACAAATGCATCAAGCCAACCGCATCTTCTAGCTCTTCCTGTAACAGTACCATATTCTCCACCTTTATCTCTTATAAACTGACCTATATCATCAAAAAGCTCTGAAGGAAAAGGTCCTTCCCCAACTCTTGTGGAATAGGATTTAACAACACCTATTGCATTATCAATCTTTCTAGGACCTACTCCTGAACCTGTACAAGCACCTCCTGCGGCAGGATAAGATGAAGTTACAAAAGGATAAGTTCCATGATCCAAATCTAACATAGTAGCCTGAGCACCTTCAAAAAGTATATTCTTTTTTTCTTTGATGGCTTTATTTAATATTGTGGTAGTATCTGCTACATAGGGCTTTAATCTTTCAGCATATCCTAAATATTCTTTTAAAAGCTCATCATAATTAATGCCTTCATGATTATAAAGTTTTTTTAGAAGCTTATTCTTAATCTCAACATTAAATTTTAATTTATTAGCAAAAGTTTCTTTATTCATTAAGTCAACTATTCTTATCCCCAAGCGGCTAGCCTTATCCATATAGCATGGACCTATTCCATTTTTAGTAGTTCCTATTTTATTTTCTCCCAAATCCTCTTCCTGCATCTCATCTAATATTTTATGATAAGGCATTAAAACATGTGCTCTGTCTGATATTTTTAAGTTAGACATATTAACTTTTTTTTCTATGAGAGAATCAATTTCTCCTAAAAAAACTTTGGGTTCAATTACAACACCATTCCCAATAATGCATACTTTATCCTTATGAAGTATTCCAGAAGGAAGAAGTCTTAATTTATATTTAATATTATCAACTACAACAGTATGACCTGCATTGCTTCCGCCCTGAGAACGTACAACATATTCACATTTATTCGCAAGATAATCAACTATTTTACCTTTACCTTCATCACCCCATTGAGTACCTACAATAATTACTGAAGCCATTTTTAACTCCTTAATCTATTATTAATAATAGATGTTTTATAGCAATATTATTTTATTTAAATATTATACAAAACACACAATGGCTATTATATTAATTTTTTCTAAGAATTTCAAGCTGATTTGATTAGAAATTTCTATTTATAATAATGTTATGAAATGAAAATATTTACAGGACTTTTCTATGAAGTACATAATTTTATTTTTTACCTCAACTTTTTACCAATACCATAGCAGATTTTTTCAAGTTGCAAAAAGACTAATATTAAAAATATTATAAACTATATATTATTTTAATATTTTCATAGGGAAAAATAACAACAAAAAAATTGACAAACTTAAGAAAAATTCAGTATATACTTTTTTATACTTTGGGCTTTGCTCAACTCCCAGTTCTTTTATTGGTATAAAAGAAGCAAAAGAACTGCATTTGAAGAAGTTCTACTATATATGTAAGTTTCATAAAATAAGAATACAAAATTAAAAACTTAAAAGTTTAAGCATGTAATTATAAATTCTTAATGCCAGTAAACTTATTTATTATAATCAATACCATGTTAAAAATTATACAAAAGTTCAATTTTAAAATACCAAAATCAATTATATATTGTTTTAATATTTTTATAATGCTTTATAATTAATTATATTTTAATGTTAAAAAATATTTTTGGATTATTTATGACTGAAGAATTAAAAACAAAAATACAAAAACTAATAGAAGAAAAACATTTTGAAGAAGCAATAAAACTATGTGATGAAGCCATTGAAAAAGATGATAAAGATGAAGATGCTTATTTTTTTAAGGGAAATTGTTACTTTGACTTAAAAAATTATAATAAAGGAATAGAGAATTTAACTAAAACTATAGAACTAAATCCTAATTATGAGAAGGCATATTTTAATAGAGGACTCTCAAAATCATATTTGAAAATGTATAAAGAAAATCAACTTATTTACAATAAAGAAAAATCCAAATATGCAAGTAATATTATTGATTTAAATGATTTGAATAATCCTAATTATAAAGCAGAGTTAAAAGAAGATGATAAAAAAGAAGATATGATTAAATATGCATTTACAAAAATATTTGATTATACTA
>NZ_JARHYI010000088.1 GCF_029258575.1 Brachyspira sp.
GGTAGTATTCTAGTACCATTAGATAATTTTAATATATAAACATCTGCATCTCTTCTAGTTCTTTCTTTATAATGAGAATATAAATTTTCTATAACATTTTCAACTTCGGTTTTCTTAAGGAATAATAAAACTCCTCCTCCAAAACCAGTACCTATCATTCTAGCGCCCAAAACGCCATCAATATTCATAGATTCTTCTACCAAAATATCCAATTCAGCAGTTGAAACCTCATATAATTTACTCAAACCATCATGAGTTTTAAGTATTAAATTTGATAAATCTTTAACAGAACCTTTCTTTATTGCCTTAACAGCCTGATTAACTCTATCCTGTTCAGCGGAAACATATAAAGCACGTCTTTGTTCTTTATTTTGCAAAATTTCCTTAATAAAATTTGCATCTTTAACCTTCAAATCGGATAAAGATTTCAAATTATTCTTTTTCTCTTTAAGCTTCTTTAATGCATTTTCACATTCTCTTTTTCTAGCATTATATTCACTATCGCTTGAAGTTCTTTTCTTATTGCTATTAACAACAGCCATACAATAATCGCCTAAATTAAAATCAAAATATTCATATTTAAGCGTTTTCATATTAAAGAAGAATAAAGTATTTTCTTTAGACATAAAAATAGTAACATGATCGCTTAAAGATGTTCTATGAGATGCATATTTTATTTCACCTTCATATGATAATTTAGCCATTTCAATAGGATCAACATCTTTAATATTATTTATATCCAAAGCAGCAAAGGTCAGACAGGCACATAATGAACTAGATGAAGATAAAGAAGTATTAAAAGGTAAGTCAGTATATACAAATATATCCATTCCATGTATTTTATATTCTTTTTCTAAAAGTACTGAAAAAACTCCCTTAAAATAAATAGCCCATTCATCTTCTTTATTTTTTTCTAAATCATCTAATGTAAATGATTTTCTAGCTTTAAAGGAATGAGCATATATATTAACTTTATTATCAGGTCTTTTTCTAGCTACAATATGAGTTCCTCTATCAATAGCACAAGTTATAGTATCTCCACCTGAATAATCTATAAGTTCTCCTATAACTGTTACTCTTCCCGGAGCAAAATAGAGTTTAGTATCTCCTTTATGACCGAAAACATCTCTAAATCTTGCTACTATTTTTAAATGTAATCTAGGTATCATATTAATCTCTCAAAAATTATTTGTTATAAATATCATAAAATGAAAAAAAAATCAATACTATAAACTAATGTAATTATAAAAAAAAGAATATTTTCATATTAATCAAGCCATATAAACTTAAAATCGTAAATTTTCTGAAAACTAAAATAAAATAATTTTTTTCAAATATTGATTTTGATATAAAATAATAATATAATATTAAAAATATATTTAGTTGGATTAGAATTTTATGGATAAAAATTTATACAATAATTATTTAAATATTTTAAAAGAAGAATTAATACCAGCATTAGGCTGTACAGAACCTATAGCAATAGCTTTTGCAGGTGCAAAAATAAGAGAAATAATTGGTGATATACCTGATTATATAGTTGTAAAATGCAGTGGAAATATTATAAAAAATGTAAAAGGAGTAACTGTACCAAATTCTGGTGGATTAAAAGGTATAAATATAGCTGCTACTTTAGGATTGATTGGTGGAGATGCTAGTAAAAATCTTGAAGTTTTATCTACGGTAAAAGAAGAGGATATAGAAAAAACTAAAGAACTTATAAATAAAAATTTCTGTAAATGCGATTTAATAGAAGGTTCTGAGAATTTGCATATTATAATAGAAGCTAAACTTAAAGATTCATCAGCATTAGTTGAAATAAAAAATTCTCATACCAATATAACAAGAATAGTAAGAAATGGAGAAGAATTATTAAAATCAGACAACTCTTTGAATAATAAAGATAATGATATAAGAGAGTCTTTGAATATAAAAGATATATTAGAATTTGCAAATCAGGTTAATATAGAAGATATTAAAGAAACTATTGATAGGCAAATAGAATTGAATACAAATATTTCAAGAGAAGGTATAAAAAATGACTATGGTACTGGAATAGGAAAAACAATATTAAAGTACTATGGAGATGATATAAAGAACAGGGCAAAGGCTTATGCTGCTGCTGGCTCCGATGCTAGAATGGGAGGATCTGCTATGCCTGTAGTAACTAATTCTGGAAGCGGAAATCAGGGAATAACAGTTTCAATACCTGTTATAGAATATGCTGCTGATATGAAAGTATCTGAAGAAAAATTGTACAGAGCATTAGTACTTTCAAATTTAATAGCTATACTTCAGAAAAAACATATAGGCAAATTATCTGCATTCTGCGGTGTTGTTTGTGCTGCTACAGGTGCCGCTTCTGGTATAGCATATTTGCATGACGAAGGTTATAAAACCATATGCGATACCATAACAAATGCATTATGTACAATAGGAGGTATGGTTTGCGATGGTGCTAAATCTTCATGTGCTTCAAAGATTGCTGAGGCTATTGATTGCGGAATATTAGCTTTCAATTTAGCTAGAGATGGAAAAGTTTTCAAATCTGGAGATGGACTTGTGAAAGATGATATAGAAACTACAATAGATAGTATAGGAAGAATGGCTAAAGAAGGAATGAAATTTACTGATATAGAAATATTAAATATAATGATAGATAAATAAAAAATATATTACATATTTATTTACTATATAAAGGCTTTTATTTATTAAGATATTTTCAATTAAACAATAATTACAGCATTTTATTAATGTAAAAAAGTAAAATATTAAAAAGTATAATATTGTTTAATACTAGATTTATTTTTAAAAAATTGTATAATTTATTATGTATAGTTTTCGATATTTATAATTGTAATAGTTTTTTACTTTTTTATAGATTTTATATAGAAATATTTTTCAAAAGGAGTCTTTAATGGCTAGTTTAAGCAACAAAGAAATCAATGCAACTTTAACAAAAATAAGAACTGAATATGAAAAAGGTGCTGAAAAATATGGAAGCAAAATTTACAATGTAAATAGTTTTAATGATAGATATAGAGAAGCTCTACAAAACAGACAGGATTTATCCAATTTCTTAATAGTTGAAATAAAGATTTTGGAAGATATAAAAACTACTTTAAGAGACAGAGAATTAGAACGCCAAAGAAAAAAAGCTGAAGAAGAAAAGGCTAAAGAAAATTCTTTTATGAATAAAGTAGATAATATGATAGAAAAATTCAAAAGTGCTACAGAAAAATATCCTTTAGAAAATATGCATCCTAAAGCTGATCATGAAATATGCCATTTATACGGTGCTTTCAAAGAACTGTATAACTGTTTTTCTGTGATTAGATTCTTTTCATGTGGACCTACTAGCGATTATGTTGTAGAAACTGCGGTTAAAGATTATGATAATCAATTCCAAAAATTCATAATACCTATAGGAGAAAGCAAAGTTCCACAAATATTTTCTGATTATGTATTTACTTTAGATAATGGAGATAACTCCAGCAGAGCAGAACAATTTATACTTAAAGAATCTGGTTTCTTCCTACATTCATTCATTGAAAAAATGAGTAATATAAAGCAATTGGCTCTTAAAGCAAGCAGTGACGGAGAAATAGTTCTTCCTGATTACTTGAATACTCAATCTCCTAGAGTATATAAATTCTTTAAAGGTAAAACTAAAGAAGAAATGTATGATGCTACTATAGCTTATGCCAATGCTATGATTAATGATTTCAGACTGCAAAGTTTTAGAAAAGATGGGCGTTAATAGTAAAATAGTTCTAATATTTTTCTCATTAATAGAATTATCTTTGTATTCTCAAACAAATGAAATTTTTCAATACGACAGGAAAAATTTAGCTAATGCATACAGATATTATAATGCCCAAAATTATAAAAAAGCTGCAGAATTATTTGAATATGAGATAGATTACTCCCCTATTCTTAAAATAGAATATTTTGAAAATTTAGCTAATGCATATATGTATTTAAAAGATTATAATAATATGCTTAAAGCCGCAAGAAGCGGTATAATAGTTAATAGATTTTCTCCAAAACTTCATTTCCAAAAAGGATATGCACTATATAAACTAGGCGATACTAATAAAGCAATAGATTCTATAAGATATTCAATAGAATTAAAACCAAATGATGCATATATGAACAATTTTTTGGGGCTTTTATATTTATATGTAGAAGATTATAAACAAGCTGAATCCTCTTTTTTAAAAGCTACAGTATACAGTCCTAATAATATAGTTTATATGGTAAATCTTGCCGCTGCTTATGAAAGAGATAAAAATTTTAATTCTGCTTTAA
>NZ_JARHYI010000089.1 GCF_029258575.1 Brachyspira sp.
TATAGATAAAAAAACGGATATTATTATATTTGTAACTAGAGATGTTGATTACACTGTTATAATGGATAGATTAAGTAGATATAATGCTTTAATAGGTATTGTTACTATATTTGATAATGCTAAAAGAGATATATTTAAAAATCCAAGCGGACATATATTTAAAATTGAAGATTATAAATCATTAGAAAAACATGAAAATGAAATAAAAAAAGAAAATAATATAGATATAATAGAATTTTTAAATTTCTTCTACATTAAAGTACTTGAAATACATAAAAATCAAAATACTGATATTGTAAAAATTTCTATATCAGATATATGCAATAAAATAAATGAAGATTTTAATCTTGAAAAAGGTAAAAGTGCAATAGAACAAACACAATTCAAAAAAATAAAAAATCTTCTTGAATATTTGAATAATCATGGAATAAATACAAAAACAGATAATGATAATTTTTATATTAATGATATAAATGTATTTAAAAAAGAAATGGCAAAAATTTTGAATTTAAATAGCTGTGAAATAAGCGATAATGCTTTCATATATGCATTCAAAGAATTAATTTCAGGATATGAAGAAAATGCCGTGATTTCTCTAGCTAATACTATGAATGAAATTAACAAAAAATTCAAAATAGTAAATAATTCTAGTGCTGTTAAAAATACTAGATTTAAAAAACCTAGCAAATTCATAGATCATATAATAAAAAAAGGAATTCCTATTGAACTTACAAATAAAGGAAATAGCTTTGTAATGAAAGATAAAAATAAAGTATTGGAAACGCTTGAGAATATATATAATGAATAATATCATGAGGTAATATAATAATATGTCAAATATAACAGTAATAGGAATGGGTTTAATGGGAGGCTCATTAATAAAAGCATTGAGTGTCAGTAAACAAAATTATAATATATATGTTATAGATACAAATAAAGAAAATATTGAATCTGCTTTAAAAGACGGTTATATTCAAAAAGGGTTTTATAATTATGATAATATAGAAGAATGTATTGAATGGGGTGATATTATTATGATATGTACTTTGCCATCAATAGCAATAGATACAATCAATAAATATAAACATTTAATTGATAATAAAAAAATACTTTCAGACTTTTGCGGAGTAAAAATTGATATTTTTAATAATACAAAAGATAAAAAATATGTTGGGCTTCACACTATGGCTGGAAGAGAAAAAGGAGGATATATAAACTCTTCAGAAACTCTATTTAAAAATTCTAATGCCATTATAGTAAATAATGATAATGCAAATGAAAATGATATAAAAATAATAGAAAAATTATCCTCAGATATAGGCTGCTTAAAAATTATAAAATCAACAGCAAAAAAACATGATGAAATGATAGCTTTTACTAGTCAGCTTATGCATATAATAGCATGCGGTATAGTTAATCATGATAATTTTTTGAAATCTTTAGGGTTTGAAGGGAATAGTTTGGGAGATCATACAAGAGTAGGTACAATAGATGCTAATATGTGGAGCGAATTATTCCTTTATAACAGCGATTATTTATATGAAGCTTTGGATAAATATATAATATGCCTTAATTATTTTAAAAATGCATTAAAAAATAAAAATAGAGATAAACTAAAAATACTTATGCAGAATTCTAATAATACAAAAAAAGAATGGACTGAAAGAAAAAACGAATTCCAAAAATAGAAATTAAATTTTTATGCCCACTATATAAAGAGGGCATAAAAAATAAATGCTTTCTAAATATAAAACCATTTTTTAAAAAAAATGTAAAAAAATTTTTAAAAATTTAAACTTTGAAATATTAATAAAATAGAAATACTTAATTTAATACATTTAATATAACAGAAAATTATGATGAAAAAGAGTCAATAGTTGATATAAAAGCTACAACTGAAACAGCAATAACTATATTAATTTATAAATAAAAAAATTTTTAATAAATTTCATTTTATTGTATAATACAAATAATATTTAAAAAATGATATTTAGGATTTATTAATATGAACAAAATAGAAAGCTATTTTTTACAGCATAATAAAATAAAATTCTCAAATGTAGTTTGCAGTCAGAATAAAAAAATAATATTAAGAAATCCCAAAAAAGCAGAGATAAAAAATAAAAAAGAAGAAAAAGATATTAAAAATGAAGGTATGGAATCTATGGGATCAATGAAAGAAATAAAAAATGACGAATTAAAAAATATATATAATGAAGTTGAAAAATGTATGAAATGTGAGGCTTTATGTAATAGCAGATTAAATGTAGTATTTGGAAGAGGAGATGAAGAGCCTGAGATAGTATTTGTAGGAGAGGCACCGGGAGCAGATGAGGATAAGCAAGGACTTCCATTCGTAGGAAGAGGTGGAAAATTACTTGATAAATGGATTGAAAGATTAAATATAAATAATAATAAATACTATATTATGAATGCATTAAAATGCCGTCCTCCTGATAATAGAGATCCTTTTCCTGAAGAAAAAGCTAATTGTAGAGATTATTTTGTTAATCAGTTAAAAATACTTAATCCTAAAATAATATGTGCATTAGGTCGTCATGGATTTGGTAATTTAATAGATTTTGATTTGAAAACGCCATATGGTAAAGCTAGAAACAAGATTCATTATTACAATAATAATGGAAAAGATGTACCTGTAATAGCAACTTATCATCCTGCTTATATTTTAAGAAATCAAAAAGAGGAAGATAAAGTTATATCCGATTTGGAGTTTATGCTTGGAGAATTGAAAAAAATAAAAAATAATTAATATATACTTTTATTAAAAAAAGTTTATTATTTATTATAATAATAAATAGGCAAATATATTTAAAATATTTTTAATAAATTTAATTTATAGGAGATATATTTGAAACAATATAAAAAATATTTTATTTTAATGCTGATAATATGCAAATGTTTAATACCTAATACATTTGATAATATAGTAGATGCTTCAGATGAAGAAAAAATAGAATATTCCAATATTCCAAAAAAACCTACTATATTTGATAATATTAATAATGATAATAAGTTAGAATATATTGTAGAAAGTATTGAAAGATATTTAGAAAATGGTAATGATATAAATACGATAAACAAGAATGGAAATACATTATTAATGGAAGCGGTATCAATAGGATATTATGATTTAGCTGATTATTTGATAGATAGGAATGCGGATATAAGTATTACAAATAGCAAGGGAGAAAATGCATTAATATTATCTGCAAATTATCCATACATAATGAACTTACTTATTAATAATAATGCTGATATTAATATTGCTGATAACAATGGTAAAACATCACTTCATTATGCATGCGAGTATGGAGATTTATATTCGGTAAAACTTCTCATAAAAAGTGGGGCTGACATTAATAAAAAAGATATACTAGGAAAAAACATTCTTATGTATGCAGTTGGAAATGAACATTTTTCATTGATAAAATATCTAATAGAAGATTTAAAAATAGATATAAATGAAAAAGATGATTGGGGTCAAAATGCTATGTTTTATGCCACAAAAATAGATATAGCAAGATATTTGATTTACAATAATATAAGCTATACTGATGTAAATTCAATAGGTTTGAAACCATATGAAGTTATGAAGTATAATGGATATATAAATGTTTCAATCTATCTTCAAAAATTAGAAAAAAGAAGATGATGCATAAAAATATCTTTAAGTATTTTTTTTATAAACCGAGAATATTTACAGTATATTGGAGTTTATATGAATATCAAAGTTATTTTACTATTTATTGCTATAAATATGCTGCTTTTTGCTCAATACACTTCCACTACTACTAATAATATATTAGTAAATACAGGGGAAGGAAGAGTTGATTATACAACTTATACAATATATGCAGATGCAACAGCTGATTTTCTCAC
>NZ_JARHYI010000099.1 GCF_029258575.1 Brachyspira sp.
TAATTTTTATTATATAAATACATCATTGCAGTAAGCACAGCACCGCCTAAATTTCTAGCCTTATCAGAAATAGTAAAGCAATTATCATATTCAGATTTTCTAGGATCAATATCCGCTATTTTCAAACCCTTACGAACTTTAAAACCATTTCTTATAATGCCTCTCAAAAGCCCATCAAAAGTAGCAAGTACTTCTATTTTTGCATTATTATTATTTATATATGCTATAACTTCTTTTTCTTTAACAAAATCACCTATATTTTTTATATTTTCAATAATTCCATCAGAACTTGCATGTATAACTCTTTCAGCTTCTTTACCACCTATATTACCTGGAATTCCAGTATTAGCTAGAGCCTCACCTTCTAAATACATTCTTCCAAGATTATGTCCACGCATAGTTTCTATAACAATATCACAGTCTTTACCAGCGGTAAATCCAGGACCTAATGCTATAGTATATTTAGCCATAGATTTATTAGTGCCAAGATTTTTTTTAGCAATTATAGCATCTATTAAAAATGCAGGTTTAATATTTTTTAATATATCGCAATTAGGATCTATAAGAATAGGAATCTTTTTATAATTTTCATTTGCAATTATATTAAGAGCTTCTTCATAGCTTTTTACCAATATAGATTCAATATCCTCAACTTTACTTTCACCATCATAAACAGCTTCGGATAATGAAACCTTTCTTCTAATAGAAGATGGGTATTGTGTCTCCAATAATATAATTTTTATATGTGCCTTATACAACGAATACACAATACCTGTAGCTAAATCTCCAGCTCCTCTTATAATTACAAGTTCATTGTTAAATAAACTCATAATAAAAAATAAATTATTTTGAATAAGGAGTATTTTTAAGTGGAAGTTCTGTTTGGAACTCCCCGTTAAATTTATAGTAAGCAGCAGCAACAGCAGGAGCAGTAGGTATACTAGAAATCTCTCCTATACCAGTAGCACCATAACCATAAGGTACACCAGGTTTTTCTATAATAATAGATTCAACATCTGGAGTTTTGTCTGCTCTGAATAATCCCAAAGTACCAAATTTCACTTTAGGAACGCAATTTTCAAGCGGAAATTTCTCTGTCAAAGCATACCCTAAAGACATAACAACACCGCCTTCTATTTGTCCCTCTAAAGATATAGGGTTAATAGCTCTTCCTATATCATGAGCTGCAACAACCTTATTAATACTTCCATTATCATTAAGTATACATACTTGAGTAGCATAACTATAAGCAACATGCGAAACAGGATTTTCTTTATCAACACCCATTTTATCAGTCATAGTTAACCATTCTCCATAGAACTCTTTACCTTCTAAATCTTTTAATGATTTTCCAGCATCAAGCTCTTTTTTAAGTTCTTCGCAAGCTCTCTTACAAGCTTCACCTGTAATAAGTGTTTGTCTAGAACCTGAAGTAGTACCTGAATCAGGAGAAGTTGCTGTATTAGGCTGATGAACCATTATTTGATCATCATTCAAATTAAGTGTATCTCCAGCTACTTGATAAAGTACAGTAGCAATACCCTGTCCAATACAAGAAGCAGCAGAATATACATTAACTATTTCATCTTTTACAAGCACACGAACTCTTCCAGTATCAGGAAGCCCCATACCTACACCAGAGTTTTTAAATCCGCATGCTATACCAACATTCTTATTATTATAGAATATATCTTTCACAGCCTCTAAAGTTTCCACAAGACCAGTAGCCTCATCAGCTATCTGATAATTAGGAAGTATTTGACCTGGGCGAATAGCATTTCTATATCTTATTTCCCAAGGATCCAATCCGCACATTTCAGCAAGTAAATTTATATTCATTTCAGTTGCAAAACAAGATTGAGGCACACCGAATCCTCTAAATGGTCCAGTAGGAGGATTATTAGTATAAAAAGATTTTCCTTCTATATCTATTACTTGATAATTATAAGGACCTGCCGCATGAGTACAAGCTCTTTGAAGTACAGGACCTGATAAAGAAGCATAAGCTCCAGCATCAGTTATTAAAACTGCCTTCATAGCTGTAAGTATTCCATTCTCATCACAAGCAGTAGTCATATCTATACTCATAGGGTGGCGTTTGGGATGCCAATTGATACTTTCCTGTCTTGTAAGTTTAAATTTAACAGGTCTTTTTGTTCTATATGCCATTATAGCGGCATAGTGCTGAACGCTCATATCCTCTTTACCACCGAATCCACCCCCTACATATTTATTTTCTACAACTACTTTGTCAGCATCTATACCTAAAGCCATAGCAACTTCTCTTTTAGTATCATATACACTTTGGTCGCTTGAATATATAAATATACCGTCATTATTGAAAGGCATAGCAATAGCAACTTCTGCTTCCATAAATGCATGCTCTGTCCAAGGAAGTTCATAATGTCTTGTAACTTTATATTTAGATTTAGCTATTACTTCATCAGCATTTCCTTTAACCAATTTTTCATGAGTAAGTAAATTACTTTCTCTCTCTTCATGGACTAAAGGTGCATTCTCTTTCATAGCTTCATAAGGATTTCTTACTAAAGGTAATTCTTCATATTCTATTTTTACTAAATCTCTAGCTTTTTTAGCAGTAGCCTCATCTTCAGCAACTATTAAAGCTAAACCATCAGCAATAAATTTTATAGTTTCACCTTCTCCAATCAATACATCCCAATCATGGAAAATATGTCCTATTTTTTTAGCACCAGGCAAATCTTTAGCAGTAATAACATCAACTACACCTTTTAAAGCTTTAGCCTCGCTTACATCTACTTTTAATATTTTAGCTCTTGGATATTTACTTCTAACTGCAACACCATGAAGCATACCTTCTAATTCTATATCATCGCAGTATTCACCTATACCTATAGTTTTTTCTTTAGCATCTACTCTAGCAATATTTCTGTCGCCTACTTTTACTTTTCCGCTATATTCTTTAATATCAAGATTTTCTCTAATCATTTTAGCCGCTAATTCTATTGCATCAATAATTTTCTTATAACCAGTACATCTGCATATATTGTTTTTTATAGCAGTAACAATTTCAAGTCTGCTAGGATTATTATTTTTATCTATCAATCCTTTAGCACATACAACCATACCAGGTATACAGAATCCACATTGAACAGCTCCTGTAACCGCAAAAGCATGAGCATAAACATCTTTTTCTCTTTGTGTAAATCCTTCTATAGTTTGTACTGTTTTTCCTTGCAATCTTCCTATAGTTTGAATACATGATTTAGTAGGCTTTCCGTCTATTAAAACAGTACAAGTACCGCAAGCTCCTTCAGAACATCCATCTTTTACAGACTTGCATTTGCAATCATTTCTAAGAACATCCATTAACTTTCTGTCTGAGTCAAAACTCATCTCTTTACCATTAATGATAATCTTGGCAACCTCACCCATATTAAATTACCTCCAATTAAAAAATATAAATATTAATGAATAATAACATAACAATGATTCATTTTTTATTCCTCATTGTTATGTTATATATAATTAATATAAAGTCAATTATTTTAATATTAAATATTTATAATTATTAAATACGCTATTAACTATGCTGTAAACACCATTTTTATTTTCACCTACTTTATAAGATTCCTCTTTTCCATCGATTCTTAATTTACAGTTACCATCTTTATCCAAGAATAAGAATCCATCATTTTTAGAATCTTTCATATCAGCTTCAGCAGCAAATAATGTAAACTTATCTTTATAAGGAGCTGAACTATAAGGACAGAAAGTTTCACAGTTACCGCATTCATTACACATATAATCAACGTGTATGATTTGAGATATTTTAGCATGTCCATCAACTTTAACAGATATATTAGCTCTGTTAGGGCAAACTTCAGCACAGCTTTCACAAATATAATCACAAGTCAAACATCTGTTAGATTCAGGATCTTTTGATACTTCTTTCAAAATACCTTTTTTACTGTAAGATATCTCTTCAGTAGAAACAGAAGGCAAATCAGGAGCAACTGCTTTTCCTAAAATAGCTTCAGCAACAACTTTAGCATCTCTTATAGCTTCTACTATAGTAGCAGCACCATATAAACCATCACCAGCAATATAAACATTTTTAATAGATGATTCATTAGTAGCAGAACATTTAGGTTTGCCTCTATCATCAACATCTATACCATTAGATTTATAGAATTCTGACTCGATTTGTTCTCCAATAGAAGCTATAACTGTATTAGTAGGAACTTCTACTGTTTCGCTAGTTTCAATTACATTTCTTCTACCTTTCTCATCATAGTCTGACAATTCCATTTTCTTACAAACAAGCTTATCATTTGCTAATTTAACAGGTGCTAATAATTCCATAAACTCAACACCATCTTCTATAGCATCTTTAAGCTCTTCTTCTAAAGCAGGCATATATCTCTTGGTTCTTCTATAAACTAATCTAACATTTTTTACGCCTTTGTTCTTTTTAGCAGCTCTTGCAGCATCCATAGCAGTGTTGCCGCCTCCGATTATTACTACATTTTCTCCTAATTGAACATTACCATTAGTCTTATTGAATTCCTCCAAGAATTTAAGAGCATTCATAGATTCTCCAGACTCAAGTTTTAAAGGCATATTTTTATGAGCACCTATACAAACAACTGTATAGTCATAATTTTTAGCAAATTCTTTTATATCTTTAACTTCTTTACCAAGTTCAAATTTAACACCCATTTGCTTACATAAGTTAACATCATTTCCTATTTCTTCAGCTGTAATTCTGAAATTAGGTATAATATTAGAAACTACACCACCTGCTTTCTCTCTCTTATCAAATACAGTAACATCAACTCCTGCACGAGCCAAGAAGAATGCTGCAGAAAGTCCAGCAGGACCAGCACCTATAATACCAGCTTTTTTACCTATAGAAGCAGCAGGTTTCAAAGTACCTATTACTTTATTATAACCAGCTTTGGCAGCTTCTAATTTGCATGCTCTAATACTTACAGGTTCCTCATAGAACTGTCTAGTACAAGTATCCATACAAGTATGAGGACATAATATACCTGTAGCAAATGGAAGAGCATTTTTTTCTAATATTACTTTGAAAGATTCTTCGTATTTTCCTTCAGCATTAAGTCTTATATATGTTGTAAGGTCTTGATTGATAGGACAAGTTTCCATACATGGAGCTGTATAACAATCAAGCATAGGAACTTTTTTTTTGATTTTTCTGCTTGCAAGAGGTTTAATAGGTTTAGTATGATGCTTACTTTTTTTACCCATTTCAACTATTTTTTCAGCTTTAACGACATCTACTCTAGTGAAAGGCTTGTATTCTTTAAGGTTTTTAGCTATTTGCTCTCCTCTCTGATAACCGCCTGTTTTTAAGAAAGTAGTAGCCATAGTTATAGGCCAAATACCTGCATCTATAACATCATTAATATTGAAATAATCACATCCACCTGAATATGAAATTCTCAACCCGCCATCAAAATCTTTACTTAATCTTAAAGCTACTGTCATAGAAAGAGGGAATAAAGATTTACCAGACATATACATTTCTTCAGATGGTAATTCATTTTGTTTAACATCTACAGGGAATGTATTAGTGATTTTTACTCCGAAAGAGAGAGAATTATCATCAGCTAATTTCTGAAGTCTTTGGAACATAGGAACTGCATCGCTGTACTGCAAGTCATCTTTAAAGTGGAAATCAGTAAAAGCTATATAATCATATCCCATTTCATCTAAAGTTTGTCTAGCATATTCATAACCTAAAAGTGTTGGGTTACATTTTACAAAAGTGTTTACTTTCTTTTCTGTAAGTAAATAAGAAGCTATTTTTTCTATTTCTGAAGGAGGGCATCCATGAAGAGTAGATAAAGTAGCAGAATTACATATATCAGCATTAATTTTATCTATATCTTCTTTTTTGAAGTTTTGGAATCTGTCTATATTGTTAGCTAACCACTCTTTGCACTCTTTAAATATAGGAGTGTTAGAAGCATCTTTTAAACATTCTATAAATTTATCAATTTTTTCTAGTTTAATACCTTCATAGTCATAACCAACCGACATATTGAACTGGAATCCGTCCATATCTCCTAAATCCCATTCTTTAGAAATTACTTTTAAAACTACCCAAGCTTTAACATATTCATCGAAAGCCTGATGTACATAAAGTTCAGTAGACCATTCACAGTTGTAACATTCATCATCAGCAGAAATACAAGGCTTGTTTACACATTTGCTTAATTCTTCTCCATCCATTTTCTGAACAGTTTTAAGTTCGAAGAATCTGCTCCCTGTATAATAAGCAGCAATTATGTTTTGAGCTAATTGAGTGTGAGGTCCTGCCGCAGGTCCTATAGGTGTTTCTAATTTTCTTCCAAAAATTTCATAATATTTGGACTTATCAGCTTTGTATACTCTTGAAATACCAAAAACTTTGCCTGTTTTCTTTTCTTCTAAAATCCAATTCATAAGATTTCCAAAAGGTATGGGTGTCATTACATCACTCATTATAATTCCTCCAATTTAATTTACTGTTTTTTATGAAACATTTAAGAATCATATATAAATATTTATTATATAGAATTTCAATGTTATTTTTTATTATTTATTAATTTGTTTCCAAAGTTTAGCAGACTCTTCTCTTATTTTAGCATAAGCAGCTTCTTCATCTATTTTTGTAAGTTTTCTATCTCTCATTAATACTTCTCCGTTACAAACAGTAGTATTAACATGTCCGCCGTTCATACCAAATAATATATGTCCATTAATATTTTTTTCATTTAATTCAGTGTAATTATTATAGTCCATAATAATAACATCAGCAGCAGCACCCTCTTTAAGTACACCAAGAGGAGTATCAAAATAACGATTAGCCATTTTAGCATTATTATCGAATAACATTTGAGGTAATTCTCCCCAAGCAGCATTAGGATCACAAAGGCTATGTTTATGAAATACATTTGCAACTTTGTACGATTCTATCATATCATGAGTATATCCGTCAGTACCTAAACCTGTTAATATGCCCTTTTTCATTAATTCCATAGTAGGAGGACATCCGCAAGCATTACCCATATTAGATTCAGGGTTATGAGAAGTCATAGTATCTGTATCTTTAATTAAATCCATTTCATGAGGATTGATATATATACAGTGTACAAGTATAGTTTTAGGACCTAAAACTCTCCAATCATAAAGTCTATCAACTATTCTCTTACCGTGCTCTTTCAAACAAGCATGTAAATCTTCTATACCTTCAGCTACATGAATATGACATCCTATTCCTTCAGGTAAATCTTTCATACAAGCTTCCATAGTTTTATCTGAAATAGTGAAAGAAGCATGCATTCCCATCATACCTTTGATCATATCACTTTTATTAGCCATAGCATGTTTAATAAAATCAAGATTTTCTTTAATAGAAGCTTTAGATTTAGCCTCTCCATCTCTGTCTGAAACTTCATAACAAAGACAAGAACGAACGCCCATAGTTTTAGCAGCTTCTTCTATAGCAAATAATGATCCTTCAATATGTCCGAAACTAGCATGGTGGTCAAATATAGTAGTAACTCCGCTCTTAATAGACTCTATATAAACTGCCATAGCACTTTGTTTGGTTTGTTCTAATGTAAGATTTCTGTCGATAGTCCACCACATACCATCTAATATTTCTAAGAAACCATTAGGGTTATATCCATTTATACTAAAACCTCTAGCCATAGCAGAGTAAATATGCTCATGAACATTTATAAATGCAGGCATAATTATATGACCTCTAGCATCTATATACTCAGTATCTTTATATTTTGCTTTTAAATCTGAAGTTTTTCCAACCTCTTTAATTAATCTGTCATCACAAAGTACTGCACCATCTTCTATAAATGGTTTAGTAGAATCTCTAGTAATTAATTTTCCTCCGCCTATTAATAGCATAAGTGCCTCCTAAAATTATATTTGAGTTATTTTTACATATATTTATTTTATATTTTAATAGGATATTAAAAAAAGTTAATTTGTCAACGAATTTTCAAAAAAATTTTAGATTTTTTCTTGAAAATCTAAAAAATAATTAGTATAATATAAACATCTCATTAAATAATTAAACTATTACAATATATTTTGGAGTTATTTATGATCTATAATATAGTACTTGAAACATTAATAAGTGTTGCACACGGCATAGCAAGACAATTTGGAAATAATTGTGAAGTATGTATACATGAACTTAAAGAAAAAGATTTAGATCATACGATTATATTCATCATTAATGGTGGAGTAACAGGAAGACAAGCTGGTGAAGGTACATCAAATGTAGTAATAAACACTATAGAAAAACTTAAAAAGGGAGAACCAATAGTTGATCACTTATCATACCTTACAAAAGCATCAAATGGAAAAATATTAAAATCATCAACAGTTTTTATAAAAGACATGGAAGGCAAGTATAAATATATACTATCTATAAATTTCGATATAACTAATTTTATACCGTTCAAAAGCGACTTAGACACTTTGCTTCAAACTGAAGATAAATCAAAGTTGGAAGAAATACCAAACAGTGCACAAGAACTTATGGATAAATTAATAACAAAAAGCGAAGAATTAGCTGGAAAGCCCGCAAGTATAATGAATAAAGAGGAAAAAATAAAGGCTATAAAATTTTTAAATGATTCAGGAATATTTTTAATCACTAAATCTGGTGATAAAGTATCAAATCATTTTGGAATAAGTAAGTTCACTCTATATAACTATATAGATTCAAAAAAGGAGGAAATAAATGAGCGATCTTAAATGGGCTGAAAATAATATGCCTAAGTCAGATGACAAAAATCTACCAATTATGTCTATTGAGGAGGTAAAAAAAGCAAAAGCTTTTCACCAAAGTTTCCCTCAATATGCACAAACACCATTATCAGAATTAAAAGAAATGTCTAAATATTTAGGTTTAGGAACTATTAAAGTAAAAGATGAATCATACAGATTTGGTCTTAATGCTTTCAAAGTATTGGGAGGTTCTTACTCTATGGCTAGATATATAGCTCAAAAAATGGGTAAAGATGTAAGCGAATTTACTTATGATGTATTAACTTCTCAAAAATTGAAAGATGAATTTGGTCAGGCTACATTCTTCTCAGCTACAGACGGTAACCATGGAAGAGGAGTTGCTTGGGCTGCTAATAAATTAGGACAGAAATCTGTTATATTTATGCCTAAAGGTTCTACTCAAACTAGATTAAAAAATATTCAGGCTGAAGGTGCTACAGCTACTATTGAAGAATTTAACTATGATGATTGTGTAAGAAAAGCTGCTGCTGAAGCTACTAAAGTACAAAACGGTGTAGTTGTACAGGACACTGCTTGGGAAGGTTATGAGGAAATACCTGCTTGGATTATGCAAGGTTATGGTACTATGGCTTTAGAGGCAGATGAACAATTTGGAGAAAGACCTACACATGTATTCGTACAGGCTGGTGTTGGTTCTTTAGCTGGTGCTATGGTTGGATATTTCTCTAACAAATATAAAGATAATCCTCCTATAATGATAGTAGTAGAAGCTGATGCTGCTGCTTGTTTATATAAGGGTGCTGAAGCTGGAGATGGAAAAATAAGAATAGTTGATGGCGATTTGGATACTATAATGGCTGGACTTGCTTGCGGAGAGCCTAATATCACTTCTTGGGATATACTTAAAAATCATGCTAATTGTTTCATAGCTGCTCAGGATATAGTTGCTGCTAGAGGTATGAGAATGTTATCTGCTCCATTAAAAGGAGATCCTCAAGTAGTATCTGGAGAATCTGGTGCTGCTCCATTCGGTGCTTTAGCTACTATAATGCTTAATGATGAATATGCTGAATTAAGAAAGAAATTAAAACTTGATTCTAATTCTAAAGTATTATTATTCAGTACTGAAGGCGATACTGATCCTGCAAGATGGAAAAATATTATTTGGGAAGCTAAAGAGAGATAATTAATTAATTTGATTTAATTAATATATATAGAAAAAAATGAATTTTTTAGGAGATAAAAACAATGAGTGCTATTTCAAAAGAACAATTTGAACAAATAAAAGGAAAAGCTGAAGGTTACAAAGCTGATATGACTAAATTTTTAAGAGATTTAATTAGAATACCTAGTGAATCTTGCGAAGAAAAAGGTGTAATCGAAAGAATAGCTGAAGAAATGAAAAAAGTAGGATTTGATAAAGTAGATATCGATCCTATGGGTAATGTTTTAGGTTATATGGGTACTGGTAAAACTTTAATAGGTATTGATGCTCATATTGATACAGTTGGTATAGGTAACAAAGACAATTGGAAATTTGACCCTTATGAAGGTTATGAAAATGATATTGAAATTGGCGGAAGAGGTACTTCTGATCAAACTGGTGGTATAGTTTCTGGTGTTTATGGTGCTAAAATAATGAAAGATTTAGGTCTTTTAAATGACAAATATCAAGTAGTTATAGTTGGTACTGTACAAGAAGAAGACTGTGATGGTTTATGCTGGGAATATATATGTAAAGAAAGCAAAATTAAGCCTGAATTTGTAATTTCTACTGAACCTACTGATGGTGGTATTTACAGAGGTCAAAGAGGAAGAATGGAGATAAAAGTAGATGTTAAAGGCATCTCTTGTCACGGTTCTGCTCCAGAAAGAGGAGATAACGCTATTTACAAAATGGCTGATATACTTCAGGATATTAGAAGTCTTAACGAAAATGATGCTAAAGATTCTACAGAAATCAAAGGCTTAGTAAAAATGTTAGAAGAAAAATACAATCCTCAGTACAAAGAAGCTAATTTCTTAGGAAGAGGCACTGTAACAGTTTCTCAGATTTTCTATACTTCTCCAAGCAGATGTGCTGTAGCTGACTCTTGTTCTATTTCTTTAGACAGAAGAATGACAGCTGGTGAAACTTGGGAAAGCTGCTTAGAAGAAATCAGAAATCTTCCTAATGTAAAAAAATATGGAGCAGAAGTATCTATGTATAACTATGACAGACCATCTTGGAAAGGATTAGTTTATCCAATAGAGTGTTACTTCCCAACTTGGGTAATACCAGAAGACCATATTGTAACTAAAGCTTTAGAAGAGGCTTATAAAGGCTTATATGGCACTGAAGAGAGATTAGGACCTACTCCAGAAGTAGAAAAAGAAAGAAAAGCTCGTCCTCTTACTGATAAATGGACTTTCTCTACTAACGGTGTATCTATTATGGGTAGAAATGGAATACCTTGCATAGGTTTCGGACCTGGTGCTGAAGCTCAAGCACATGCTCCTAATGAAAAAACTTGGAAACAAGATTTAGTTAATTGTGCTGCTTTATATGCTG
>NZ_JARHYI010000029.1 GCF_029258575.1 Brachyspira sp.
ACTTTTTGCGGCGGGAAAAAGTTGAATAAATTCTAAAATTCTATATTAAAAAATATATTTTCAATATAATTAATATTTTATCTGAGAACCATGCACAAAGCCATGAATTGCATCTTTTCCATCTTTAGCATTTGGAGGCATATAATATACTTCACACCAATCTTTTTCATTACTTCCATAATAATCATCAATAGCTAATAAAAGCCCTCCATTATTAATCATATCGTTTTTCAAAATTTTACCTATTATTTTTCCATTTGCTTTATCTCTTATATTCACATAATCATCTTTAGAATTATATTTAAGAATATTATAATTACCATTTCCACGATAATAATAATTATCTTTAGTAAAATACTCTGTTTTAATATCTCCTAATAACTTAAAACTTACAAGCTCTCCGTAAGCTTCTCTTCCAGCTTCGCCTTCACCATAAAAATGATAGTTTCTTATTGTTACCTCTGCCTTTACAGCTGATACTCCTAAAAATGCTTTATTCAAAGGAGATGGTAAATTGATATTTTTATCATCTAATAAAACACCGAACTTTAATCTTTCAAATTCTTTATAATCCTCTATTTTATGAGAATCTGTACTAAATAAAAAAGGCAAGTCAATATTATTATCAGGATAAAATCTTAAAGCATTATTAGTTTCAAAATCATCAGCTCTTTCAAGCACTCCTGTTAATGTAATTTCTCCGCTAAAATAAATTACAGCAGCAGAATAAGTTCCGTCAAGATTTTTAACTTTAAGGGTATTTTTTGTCATTTTACCATTATCACTTAAAAGTTCAGAAAAATATATTTGAGGAGGAAACGCCCATAATAAATTAATGCTTAAAAGAAATAAAATAATTTTTTTCATTGTAATAGCTCCTATTGTTGTTATGCTCGCGACGAAGTCCCCTTTTGTATTGTCTTAAATAAACTATCGACTAAATTCACTAGCTGGCTTCGGCTCACTCTAAACCCTATTTTAGAATTTATATAAATAATAACATATTTTATAAAAAAATATAATTTTTATTACTTGAATTCATTTTCTTATATGCTATATTTTAAATTATTAATAGAGTTGCTTCGTTTTTGTATTAAAAAAATGCAGTCTTTTTGTTTCTTTTAGGCACAAAAAGAACTTGGGTTTGAGGAAAGCCCAAACATTAAACAAATATATTATTATATAAATATATAAAATGCAACATTTTTAATAATAATAAAATAAAATGGAAAATAAATTGAATATAAAAACACAAAATAAAAAAATAGAACTTCTCGCACCTGTAGGAGATGAAAGAGGTTTAAAGGCTGCTGTTAATGCTGGAGCTGATGCTGTGTATTTTGGTACTAAAAGTTTTAATGCTAGGGTAGGTGCTGCTGAAAACTTCGATGATAAGACTCTTGAAGAGAATATAAAGTTTGCAAAATTAAGAAATGTTAATGTTTATATTACAGTTAATACTTTAGTTTATAATGATGAAATTGATAAAGTACTTCCTCTTATAAAAAGTGTTTATAACATGGGAGCCGATGCTATTATCATACAGGATTTAGGCATTATTGATATTGTGAGAAATAATCTTAATATTCCAATGCATGCAAGTACCCAAATGTCGTGTAATAATTTAGACAGTGTAAAACTTCTTAAAAGTATCGGTATTGATAGGGTAGTTTTGGCAAGAGAGATGAGTTTGGAGAATATAAAATTTATTAGAGATAATATTGATATAGAACTTGAAACTTTTGTTCATGGAGCTTTATGTGTCAGTTTTTCAGGACAATGTGCCTACTCTTATTTGCATGGAGGAAGAAGTGCAAACAGAGGAGCATGTGCCCAGCCTTGCAGAATGGAATATACTGGAGGCAAAACGGATTATCCTTTAAGCACAAAAGATTTGATGACTATTGATATAATTCCAAACTTGCTTGAGAGCGGTATAACTTCTTTTAAGATTGAAGGCAGGGCAAAAAGAAGTGAGTACGCTGCAATTACAGCTTCTATATACAGACATGCTATTGATTTGGTTTTGGAAAATAAGAATATACCTATTGAAAAGTATAGAGAAAGTTTAATGAAAATTTTTAATAGAGGAGGATTTTCTCAAGGCTATTATTATAATTCAAAAGATATTTTTGAAAATTATAAGCCTAGTCATGATGGCGAGTATATAGGAGAGGTTAGTGCGTACAAGAAAAATAAAATATATATAAAAGCTGAAAAAGAATTGAATGTTTATGACGGGCTTTCATTCGGAGATAGCGGAAAAGTAGGAATGCAGATTTCTGATTTGTATAAGGATAATGTAAGAGTTGAAAGAGCTAAAGGCAATTTGAGTTTTTCTGCCGTTTTGAAGAATGTTAATATCGGAGATGAAGTTTATAGAACAACCGATAAATTACAGATGGACGAAGCAAATAAAATAATTGAAGGTGATAATTTTAAGCATTCATTAAATTTAAATTGCATAATTGGTTTTGATAATGACAAAATAAAATTAACAGTTAATAGTAAATATGATGAAAGATTAAATAGCATAGAATATATAAGCTATTATATAATTCAAAAAGCCAAAACTAAATCAACTTCCAAAGAAGATATTTTTAATTCTCTTTCAAAAACAGGAAATACGGTATTTGAATTTGAAAATATTAATATTGATTTTAAATTTGAAAATCCTTTTATACCTGTGAAAATTTTAAATGAAGCTAGAAGATGCTTAATAGAAAAATTAGAAAATATTTTAATACAGTCAAAACAAATCAATTATAATAAAGAAATATATAATGAAAAAAATATTAATTATCCTAATACTGATATAAAAGTTTTGATTGTTGATAGTGAGGAGAAATTAAATTTATATTCTGATATACATTATGATAAAAAAATACTTCTTCCAAAAGTTTATGATGAAAATATGATTAATCTTTTTGAAAGCAAAAAAATAGATGGTATAATACTTCCTCATGTAACATTCGATAAAGATATTGAGGTGATAAAAAATATAATATATAGAGAAGAAAAGTTAAAAGATATGATAGTGATATGTAATAATTTAGGGCATATTGAAGCATTTAGAGGCAAATGCATATTATGGGCTGGTATTGGTCTTAATGCTATTAACGATTATAGTGTAGATTTTTTATATAAATTAGGTGCTGATTTGGTTGTATCTGCAGTTGAGGCTGGAAAGAGTTTGAAGCATACTATATCTGTGAAAGAAGGTTTTATACCTGCTATGAATTTTGCATTCTGTCCTAAAAGTATGTCTATAGGATGCAGTAAATGTAAAGAAGAAGATATAATCGATCATAATGGAAATACTGTTATATTTGACTGTGTTAAACTGTATAATAAAACAAGCTTTATATTAGAAAAAATAAAAAATAAAAGTGGTAGCATTTATTATTATTTATACTAATACTAATAAAATTTTTAATTTAAATAAAAAAATATGGATATAAAATTAATTATATCCATATTGCTACATATACAATGATTATTTATATAAAAATCTTTTTATTTTTTTAGTAGGATTTTTTATAAACTCTTCTTTTTGAATAGTAAAACCAGATATTCTTCCAAATTCAGGAAGTACTTTATTTACTTCTATTCTATTATTTTCTAAAATTTTATTTATTTCTTCTTCGCTTAGATTTTCTTGTTTAATTCTGTCAGCATCTAAATATAATAATGCATGAAGTTTATTATCTCTTTGTAAAATCAAAGACTCTAAAATATAAGGCATAGTGTTTAATTTACTTTCAATCTCTTCAGGATAAATATTCTGACCGCTTGCCCCAAGTAGCATATTCTTGCTTCTTCCTTTTATAAATATTCTATTATTTTCTCCAAGTACTCCTAAATCTCCAGTTCTAAGCCAGCCATCTTTAGAAAGAACATCAGCAGTAGCCTTATAATTTTTATAATATCCAAGCATAACATTCTCACCCTTAACCATAATCTCTCCAACATCGCCTTCTTTTTCAGCATCTATTTTTATTTCTAAAGTATCTATTAAGCATCCGCAGCTTCTTGCCACATGCTTATCCCAAGGAGAATAACTTATTAAAGGTCCGCATTCTGTCATGCCATATCCGACAGTAAATTTAAAATTTATATCCATAAGAAATTTTTCAATATCACTATTTAAAGCACTTCCTCCAATTATAACAACACGGAAATTTCCTCCAAAAGAATCTGTTATAGCATTTCTTATCTTTGATTTTATTAAAGATGATATAATAGGCATTTTCAATAAATTGGCAATCAAAGGTTTTTGTATAGTAGGAAGTATTTTTTTTAAATAAATTTTTTCTATAATGAGAGGCACCATTAATATTAAATTCGGCTTAACTTCGGCAAAAGCTTTAAGCAAAATATTAGGACTAGGTATAACATTAAGCATATGTATGCATGCCCCTTTTGAAAACGGAAATAAAAAATCAAATAAGCATCCGAATACATGAGCAAGAGGCAGAAATGAAAGTACATTATCATTAGGATTCATTTCCATATTATCAATTGCAAATCTAATATTGGCAGCTAATGAATTATGATTGAGCATTACACCTTTACTGAAACCTGTAGTACCTGAAGTGTATATAATGGCAGCTAAAGTATCATTTTCAAATATTGTAAGATTAAAATTTTCTTTATTGAAATTTGATATTTCTATTTGATTAAATAGATTTTCATCTTTATCTTTTTTATCTGATTTTTGTATAAATGTATTAAAGTTCTCTAAACAAAAAGATTTATTTAATAATGATAAAGTATCGCTTTCTAAAGCTTTCAAAATATTATTATCAGCAAATAGGAATTTAGATCCAGAATCTTTAATAATGGAATCAATATCTTCTTTGGAGAAATCAACAAGTATAGGTACAACAACAGCACCGTAAGTTATAATTGACAAATATGCTAAAATCCAATTAACTGAATTTCCTCCGCATAATGCTATTTTTTCACCTTTATGTATATCCAATTTTTTAAAAGCTATATGCATTTTTGATATTTTTTCTGCTACATCGCTATACTTTAATATATTATCAGTTCCATAATCTGCTAATGCATTTATATCCCAATTTTCTTTAATACTGTTTTGAATATAATCGCTTAATCTTTGCTTTATCATAAATCAGCACTCCATTTATTATATATTGTACATATGTAAATTATAACAAAGTTATGAAATATTGGCAACATATCTAAACATAAACACAGCATGACAAATATTTGATATTATTAAAAGTGAATAAAATAAAGGTAGAAATAAAGTATATCTTTTATTAGATTCATACATAGCAAGCCTATAAAATACCATTGCTATATTTAATAGCAAAAAACCTGTCAAATATAATATAACTCCATATTCTCCTACAGCAGAAGATATTTTTGATATTGCTATAAGCCAAATCCAATTTAATAAAAAATAGTATATAGTTTCGATAGCTCCTCTCCATCTATATCCAAATACACTTCTTAAAGTTATTCCTAATGCACAAAGTCCTGTGATAATACCAAAGAAACTCCAGCCCCAGCCATTTTTTAATGATATTAAACATGGAGGTATATAAATGCCCCATATCATCATTATGAAAAAAGCATGGGATAATATATAAAAAACTTTTTTAGCTTTATTATTAAAAGGAAAGAAATGGTATATTGAATTTATAATATAAAATATTGTAAGAAAACTAGAATAGAGAGAAAATGAAGTTATCTCTCTTGCTGTTTTAGAATTAATTATTAAGAGAACCAAAACCGCTATAGCTGAACTTGCACATATTATGCATATAACCGCACTTATTTTAGAAACAGATTTTTTTATTTTATTATTATTTAAACTAGTATTCATAATATATACATAATAAACCTTATTCATAATAAAGTAAATGGTAATTTATAACTATTTTAATACAATAGAATTTGGAATTAAAAATTGATTATGAAATTAAAAAAATATACGATAAATGTTAGTATAAAAATATACGGATAATAAAATGATAATTAATAATGAATTAAAACAAAATATATTAAACAGATTCAAAAATAAAAAAATAGCTGTTTTGTATGGTGGACAGAATGAGGAGAGAGAAGTTTCTTTGAGAAGCGGGCAGAATGTTTATGAGTCATTAATTAGTTTTGATGAGTTAAAAAATAATTGTATATTAATAGATGTAAATGATTCTTATGAATTGGTAAAAATATTAAAAGAAAATAATATTGAATATTGTTATAATATACTTCATGGTACTTCAGGAGAGGACGGAACTATTCAAGGGCTTTTAGAGAGTCTTAATATTAAATATACAGGTGAAAATATATTGGTAAGTGCCGTTTGTATGAATAAAGTTTATACAAAAAGAATATGGAAATCTTCCAATGTATCAACTGCTGATTTTATGCTTTTAAAAGATATTAAAGAAATTGATGATAATAATATAAAAGGAAATTCACTATCATTTAATTTCCCTATAATATTAAAACCTATATCAAGCGGTTCAAGTGTTGGAGTATCATTAATTAAAACAAAAAAAGAATTTGATGATATTACTTCAAAGATAGATGATAAGAATAATTATTTTTTAGAGCCCTATATAAAAGGAAAAGAGATTACTGTAGGTTTGGTAAAGGAAGAAGATGGTATTTATGTTTTTCCTATACTTGGAATAAATTCTAAAAATGAAATATATGATTATGATGCTAAATATACTCCTGGAAAAACTGAAATGGAGATGCCTGCTAAATTATCAAAAGAAATAGAAAATAAGGTAATAGAAACATGCAAAAAAGCATACAGTGTTTTAGGTTGTCAAGGACTTTCAAGAATAGATGCTATAATATCTGAGAATAATGATATTTATCTTATGGAGGTAAATACTCAAGGAGGTATGACAAACACTTCCGATATACCTGAAATGGCTAAATATATAAAATTAGATTTTAATGATCTTGTACTATATATATTAGGGCTTATTGATTAAATCATTATAGTCATTACTGAAGCCCATTTGATCCAACATAACAGATATTTCTCCCCTATAATGAGTACTATGATTAAATGCATGCATTATCAAATGATATCTAGGTTTTTTTATCTCTTTATTTAGTATTATAACTTTTCCTGATATATTAAAGTTTTCTATAGAATTTATTATAGATACTATAATATCATCTAATTTTCTTCGTATTTCTATTATAGTTTGAAAATCCATATCTTCATTAAAACTTAAATCCTCATCATTTAAATGATTAAATATCTCTTCATTATCTATATATTTTTTATTTGAATATTTTTTATATGCTTTAAATAAATACATGTCATATTGAAGAATATGCATAAAAGTTTTGTATATGGATTTGTAATAGGCACCTGTTTCCTTTTTTAATTCTTTATCTTTTAATGTTTCTAAAATATTAATAAGTTCATCATTGGCATTTTTATTATATAATGCCATCATATTCATAATTTTTTTTACAGTTTTATCTATAGGTTTTTTATTAATATCAACTCTTGTATTTTTTTTACTTTCTTCTATTTTTTTATCAACTTCTTTTGTAGTGCTTTCTTTTTTGGCATTTAGAAGATTTGATTTCATTTCCTTTACTTTATTTGTAATATTTTTCTTTTCTTCTTGCAGTTTGCTTAATTGCTGGCTTTTTAATTCTTTGACATTTTTTTTTAAATCTTTTGTTATACTTAATTTTATTTTTTCTATATCTTTTATTTTTTTATCAAGCTTTTTTGATTCCATTTCTATTTTTCTAGTAAGCTCTTTAACCTTCTTATCTATCATATAAACAAATCCCAAATGATATATTTTAAATATAATTATATTATTTTATCTTTGATAATTCAATATTAATAAATAACTTTAATTAAAAATATGATTTCTATAACAAAGAATTAATATTTCTAAATTATAATTAAATTCAAATTTTTTAATTATTTTTATAATCTCTTTTAGCGTTTCTCCCGAAGCATAAACATCATCAATTAAAAGTATATTTTTATTTTCAAGTTTTTTTTGATCAATAATTTCAAAGGCATCTTTTATATTCTCATTTCTTTCTTTAAGAGTTTCCAAAAATTTCTGTTCTTTTATATCTTTTTTAATTTTTATAGAATCATATTTTTTTATATTAAACTCTCTAGCAATATAATCAGCAAAGAAATTCATTATACCATTATTTTTATTTGAAGGTATATAAAGAAGAATATCAAATTTTTTATTATTAATTTTAATATATTCCTCATAATATTTTTTTATTTTTTCTGTTATTTTAATAGGAAAATCAATTTCTTTTCTTTTTAATGCCCTTAATTCATCTCCAAGCTCTCTATCCAAATCTCCTAATGCTGTTATTGATATGTTTTCTATTTCAAATTCTTTGTAAGCATTCTTCATTATATTAATTATCTTTTTCTTTAAAAATAAGATACATTATACTTGCAAAAGCCCAATTAATTATTACACCCTTATAAGCTGATATTAATCCGTTAATCCAAGTATTAATATTTATATTAAAAATGAAAGTAAGAATAACAGATGATAATCTAGCAAAAATAAATGCAAATAATGAAAGCAAAATAAATGATATATTTCTATTTTTAGCAAAACCTATAATGGAAGAGAATACTATTCCTTCAAATATTAAAAAATATAATATTGGAGGCATAGGCATATTTGTAAGTAAATAATTTAAAATAGGAGATATTATTGAAAGCATTATTAAAAATAAAGGATTTAATATATATGCTCCTAATGATAAGGCAAAAAATATTGGAAGGAATTCTGTTCCTTTTAATCCTAAATAATGCACTATAATAGGAGAGGCTAAACTTATTATACTCAATAAAAATAAAATTATTATATTAGTATTAATTTTTTTTAATGATATAGTTTTCATAATATAATTCCTAATAATTTATTTATATATATTTTATTATAATTATTTATGTTTGTCAAAATTTATAATTTTATAAAAATTAAAATTATTCTATAAAATTAATAAGCTCCCCTATATTTTCTATAGAGCATACTATTTTATCTCCACTTTTCATGTATTTAGGAGGCTTAAATGACATGCCAACTCCTCCTGGAGTTCCTGTAGCAATTATATCTCCAGCTTCCAAAGTCATTCCTCTAGAGATATCAGATATTAAATAATTTATATTATGAATCATATATTTAGTATTTGAAGATTGTCTTATCTCATCATTTAATAAACTTTTCACATCAAGTTCTAAAGGAAGTTTCAAATCATCTTTATGAATTATACAAGGACCCATAGAAGAATAATAATCTAAACTTTTTCCCTTATACCATTGTAAATGACTTTTTTGTAATTTTCTTGAAGATATATCATTAAATACACTATATCCGAATATATAATCATTAATTTCATCAGGCTTAATATCTTTTGCAGTTTTTCCAATAATAACGGCAAGCTCAACTTCATAATCCAAGCATTCATCTAAATCGAATCTTGCTTTAATTTTATTGCCAAGCCCCATAATCTCTATAGCTCTTTTAGAGAAATAAACAGGCTCTTTCAATTCCTCTTCTTTGAAATCTGTCATATCATTTTTTATCTCTCCCAAATGATCTTTATAATTTACACCTACACATATAATATCATGTATAGGCTTTCTTATAGGAGATAATATCTTCACATTTTCTATAGAATATGCTCTTTCAAAATTTTCTTCTGCATATTCTAATTTGCTTAATATAGTTTTATCATCATTTATCATTTTTATTAGCTGAATCATAGGATTGCTATTTGGTTTGAAATCGCTTATTATTTCATTAATATTAATAACTTTATTTCCGTCTTTGCTTAATATTCCTACAGATTCTGTATTGTTCCATTCAACAAAAGATACGAATTTCATTATTATAACTCCAAGATATTTTAATAGAAATTAAGATAATTTTTAAAATTTTTTAATCAATAGTGTTTTTTATATTATAATAAATTTACATATGTTTTTCAAGATATATGATTGATAATATATTTTTTATTTTTTACTTATCTCTTCATTAAATTTTTTTGGATCATACCAGTAACATCCTATACATGATCCATTATATTCTATGGAACTTTTCAATACAGATAACTAACAGAAAATCTTTTTACTCCATTTTTTACATTCATAAATCCTGTTTCTTTTGATATAGTATATGGAGGATCAGTTAATATTAGATATATTTCATTATTAAAATCATCAAAAATATTAAAGCAATCATCATTTATAAGTTTCATTTAGCACTCTCAATTCATAAAAGAATTTAATAAATAGTATTATTTAATAATTAATTTTTATTCTATACAGTATTATTAATTATAACAATATTAGAATGTTTGTCAATTTTAGAATTTTACTAATTAAACTATATTGAAAAAAAATCAAAATTCATATAAAATAAACATAATATTTTAAAAAATTACTTTAATAATTAGGATTAATAAATATGGAATATGAAGCAGTCATAGGATTAGAAGTGCATGTTCAGCTTAATACTAAAACTAAAGCATTCTGTTCATGCCCAAACACTTTCGGTGCTCCTGCAAACACTCTTACTTGTCCAAGATGTCAGGCTCACCCAGGTACTTTGCCTATAGTTAATAAAGAAATGGTGCATAAAACTATCAAAGCAGGACTTGCTACTAACTGCACTATTCAAAAGAAAAGCAGATTCGCTAGAAAACATTATTTCTACCCAGATTTGCCTTCCTACTATCAGATTACTCAAATGGACGAGCCTATTTGTACAGAAGGTCATCTAGATATAACTGTACTTAATGATGATGGCTCTTCATACAATAAAAGTATAAGAATAAACAGAATACATATGGAAGAGGATGCGGGTAAACTAGTTCATGATGATACAGGAAGACCTTTAAGTTATGTAGATTTAAACCGTGCTGGATGCTGTTTGATAGAATGCGTAAGCGAGCCTGATATCTCTACAGGAGAAGAAGCTTATCAGTATCTTACAGAGCTTAAAAAGATTTTTAAATATATTGATGTTTCTGACTGTAACATGGAAGAAGGTTCTTTAAGATGCGATGCCAATGTATCTATACGCCCTAAAGGAAGTACGGAGCTTGGTACTAAGACTGAAGTAAAAAATATGAACAGTTTTAGAAATGTAAGACTTGCTATTGACTATGAGATTAAGCGTCAAATAAAAGCATTAAATAATGGAGAGAAAATCTTACAGGAAACTAGACTTTATGATGCTAAAGAGAACACTACTAAGGGTATGCGTTCAAAAGAGGGTGCTGCAGATTACAGATATTTACCAGACCCTGATATACCTCTTTTAGTTTTAAAAGATGAAGAGATTGATCAGGCTAAAAAAGAGCTTCCAGAGCTTCCTCAGCAAAAACGCGAAAGACTTAAAAAAGATTATGATTTACCTGATCAGGATATAGTAGTACTTACAGAAGATGCTGCTTTAGCTGATTATTATGAAGTTGCCGTTAAAGCTTATCCTAAACAGCCTAAAAAAATAAGTAACTGGATAATGGTTGAAGTTAATGCTTATTTAAATAAAAAACTTCAAACTATAAAAGATTTCAAACCAAAACCAGAACATATTGCCGAAATTTTCAAACTTATAGATGAAGGTGTTATAAGCGGTAAAATAGCGAAAGAGATTTTTGAAGATATGTGCGAAACAGGTGAGGCACCTTCTACTATAGTTGATAAAAAAGGCATTAAGCAAGTAAGTGATACTGGAGAGCTTGAAACTATAATAAGAAAAGTTTTAGAAGAAAATCCTAAATCAGTAGCGGACTTCAAAGCAGGTAAAGAGAAATCATTCGGTTTCTTGGTAGGTCAGACTATGAAAGCTACTAAAGGTCAGGGTAACCCTAAACTTGTTAATGAAGTTTTGAGAAAGATTTTAAGTGAATAATTAATAATTTTAAATAAAAATAAGCCTAGCTATTAAAAATAGTTAGGCTCTATATTTTTGGAGATTATAATGAATAATAATATGATAAAAAATGTAACTCATATAAGTTTAATTGAATTACTATCTAGTAATTCTAATAATAATTTTTACTATTTTATACCTCTATACCAAAGGGACTACTCTTGGAAAAAAGATAATATAAGTGAATTTATAAATGATATATTTGAAGCATATAATGCATATATAAATGGATATAATAATAATTATTTTTTTGGTTCTATAATAACTGTAGTAGATGAGAAAGATAATAATAAACATAATGTAATAGATGGTCAGCAAAGGTTAACAACATTTATTTTATTTTTAAAAGTTATACAGAAAGATTTTAATAAAAACTGTTTTTCTAAAATTACTAACTATACATAAGATGAACAGGAAATTATTTCAGAATTGAATATATTTTTAAAAAATTGCTTATGGGCAAAGAAAAAAGAAATATCTAAAATTATGTCTGAAAAGTCTAATGATTCATCTTATATAATTGATTTACTTTTAAATGAAGATTTAAACAAAACGAATGATAAAATATTAATATATAAAAATTATAATTTATTAAAAGAATTTTATGATGATTTAAAGAAAGAATATTCTGATAACTTTGATATTATAAAATTTATAAATTTTGTTTTATCAAATATAGAATTTGTAAAAGTTGAAACTTCATCTAGAAGCAGTGCTTTAAAAATATTTTCTGTTTTAAATACAAGAGGTCTTGAGTTAAATTCTACAGACATTATTAAAGCAGAAATGATGTACGATTTGAATATTAACAGACATAAAGATTTTGAATCTAAATGGAAACTTTTAGAACAAAAATCATATGAATTAAATACAACATTGGAGTCTTTATTTAAATATTACATCACTATGCACAAGCCTGATAGTATCAAGGGTACAAGTGATGAAAATATTAGAGAATTATGGAAAGGTAAGGATAAATGGGATGCAATAATAGAATTTGAGAATTTTATATCTTGTTATGAGTATATTATGAATATGAGAAATGCTTATATTGGGTGTTTGAGACATTTGTTAATAATGGGTAAAAATGCATATACTTGGATTCCTGTACTTACGGCTATGAAGTTTAAACAATATAGTGATAATGATATTATGCATATTGCTAAATTTTTAGTAAAATGGCATTGGCTGCATCTAGTAAATGGTTATACAATAGAAAAAATAAAATCCTTTAATTTTTCTATTTTAAGAGTTATAAAAACTAATAATAATTCTATAAATGAAATTATAAAATTAAATCCAAGAGTTATTACACATGATGGTAAAACTTTAGAAATATTATCTAAAGGAGTTTGCAATACTTTAAGAATATCTAATTTTTATAATTTAAAATGGGGGCGTGCATTATTGTATTTTTTATTTAATAAACCACTATTAGAAACTTTAGAAAATACTATAGATATAACTTTTACACCTCTCAAATCTACAATAGAGCATATATATCCTCAAAATCCAAAAGAGGACGAATGGATAAATTGTTCAGAGGATTTTAAACATAAACTAGGAAATTTAACATTACTTGATAAAAGATCTAATATACAGGCAAGTAATGATACAGATAAAAAAATTAAAATATATAATAATAAATTATTTATGTATACACCAGAACTTTCAGAAAATGATCCTTGGACAGATGAAAAGATAGCATCAAGAACTGATGAATTACTAAAAGATTTTTGTAAATATATAGATATTAATTATTATGATTAAGAAATTTGAAAATCTGCTTATAATTTACTATATTTAAAATATATATTAAATTATAAGGACAATTCATGACTATAGAAAAATTATCTAAGATGATAGAAGCAGCAAGTGGTAAAAGAGAAGTTGATTTAGTTATAAGAAATTGTAAGGTAGTCAATCCTATATCTGCGGAGATTATCGATGCTGATATTGCTATTATTGATGATTATATTGTAGGCTTGGGTTCTTATAATGGAAAAGAGATTATTGATGCTAAAGGCTCTTATGCTACAAGCGGTTTGATAGATTCGCATGTGCATATAGAATCATCTTTATGTACGCCTTCAAGTTTTGCTGAAGCGGTAATACCTTTCGGCACTACTTTGATTATAACAGATCCTCATGAGATTGCCAATGTATGTGGTATTGATGGAATTAAATTTATGATTGAGTCTGCAAAGAAAAGTCCTTTAAAATGTAAATTTATGCTTTCTTCATGCGTACCTGCTATAGATTTTGAAGATTCGGGAGCTGTACTTGATTCTAACATAATAGAAGAGTTTATAAATGATGAGGATATATTTGGGCTTGCTGAGATGATGAACTCTCCGGGCGTATTATCACTTGATAAAGAAGTATTAAAAAAATTAATTGCTGCAATCAATGCTGATAAGATAATAGACGGACATGGGGTGATGCTTGGAGAAAAAACTTTGAGTGCGTATAGAACAGCTGGTATTTATACTGATCATGAATGCGTATCTGCCAAAGAATTAAAGGCTAGAATTGCTAATGGAATGTATGTACTTTTAAGACAGGGTTCTGCTGCTGAGAATTTAACTTCTCTTTTGCAAGGCGTTAATCAAAGCAATGCTAGAAGATGTGCTATGTGTACAGATGATAAGCATTTGGATCATATTGTGGAGCATGGACATATATCCCATAATTTAAAAATAGCAGTTGAAAATGGTCTTGATGTATTTAACGCTATTGCTATGGCTACCATTAATGCGGCAGAATGCTATAGACTTAAAAATATTGGTTTAATTGCTTCTGGATATAAGGCTGATATTGTTTTATTTGATGATTTGAAAGATTTTAAAGCGAATAAAGTATTTATTGACGGAAAATTAGTTTCTGAAAATGGAAAGGCTTTATTTAAAAAGTTAGATAGGGATATTTCAAATAATAAAATATTAAGCACTATAAATATTGCCCCAATAACAATTAATGATATACAGATAAAATTAAAATCTGATGAGGCTAATGTTATAAGAATAGTTAATAGAGATTTATTTACTGAAAAAAATATTAGAATAGTTGGTTTTGAAAATGGATATTTTAAATATAGAAAGAGTGTTGATATATTAAAATTGATTGTAGTTGAAAGACATAAGGCTACTGGAAAAATAGGATTAGGACTTATAGAAAATTATAAATTACAAAATGGAGCAATAGCTACAAGTATTTCTCATGATTCTCATAATATAATATCTGTAGGTGATAATGATGAGGATATAATACTTGCTGTAAAAGAGATAGAAAGATGTTCTGGGGGCATTACCATAGTAAAAAAAGGAAAAGTTCTTGACACTTTAGAATTGAAAATAGCTGGTATTATGTCTGATGAAGATCCTAATGATATAGTAAAGAAAATATATTCTATGCATAAACTTGCACATGAAGAGCTTAATGTGAATAAGGATATTGATCCTTTCATGACATTATCATTTATGGCACTTCCTGTTATACCAGAGATTAAACTTACTACTAATGGGCTTTTCGATGTGAAGAAATTTGATTTTATAGATATAAGTGTTTAATTATTCTATTCTTCATCATCTTTTTTGTATGCATTTTCGCAGTAAGGAGCATTATAACAATTTTCACAGTTTGTACTGTTTGATATATAAACTAATTCTCCTTGCATAATTTTATTGAATACTTCATCAAAATAATCATTCAAATTATATTCGCTTTCAATATATCCGCATATAGATAAAAGCATATCTCTATCATTATATGTTTGATTTATTTCCTGCGATTCATTTATAACATCTTTTTCTTTGTATACTGTAAATACTACTTCACAATGATTTATTTTTTCTGCTATATTTTTTTGTATATATTTATTTAATATGAATTTTAAATATAAAATAGGCTGAAAATATATTCTTATATTTTCTTTTATAATGTCCTTTTGAGTTTCTCCTTTAGCCTTTTCTTTTTTGTAGCTAGACTTATAATCAACTATCCTTACACCATCTATATTTTTATTTTCTTTATCAGAGTAGCTGAAATCTATTCTGTCTACTATTCCCTTGATTTTTATAGATAAATCATTATTTTGATATATTATAAAGTCATCATCATATTTGCTTCCTATATATTTTTCAAAATGAGATGGTATATAATAGAATCCTTCCTCTTCTTTTATTTTATTAAATTCTATTTCTTTTTTGATGAAAGATGACATTACATTCAATGCCTCTTCTCTTATTACATTATAATCAGATTCATATTCTAATTTATATTTTTCTTCTAAATCTTTTTCTGAATATATATTTATTAAATTATTTATATGATTTTCTACAACTTCATTTGCTATATTACAGTAATTATTAAATTCACTTTCTTTAAGACAAGCCCCATCATCAGAATATTTATCCTGAACTTGCTTATAAAAATCCTGAAAGAATTTATGATAAGCCTTTCCTCTATCCATATAATTTATACCCTGTATTTTTGATTCAACGGATTCTTTTGAATACAAACTAGAATAGAAAAATTTAGCAGGACATTCCATTATAGCCTGCAATGTTGTAACGGATACTTTATCTTTAAAAAGATTCAAAAAGAAATTTTTTATCTCTTCATTTTTATTCTCAAAGTTATGATGTATATTCTTATTTTGTTTATGATAAATTGTATCTATAATATCATTTATATTTTCAATATTATAAGCTATATCATTATACAAAAATAAACTCATAAGATTTTCTTTATCGCTATGAATATTATCTTCTCTTTGTATATATTCTTTTCTGTATATAAGTCCGTTTTTATCTAAACTTTCAAATTTAAAGTCATCATTATATAGCTCTCTGTATAAATCTTCTAAATAATAAAAAGGAATCTCTAAATTACCTTTTTCATCTTTAAATCTAAATGCAAAATAAATATTACTGTCATCATAGCATGAAGATAATATATTAAGAAATAATGCATAATTGATATCTGATAAATAACCTTGAGTATTAAAAGCTATTTTTTTATTTTTTTTATTTATCTCCTCTCTTAATTTTGCCCCTATAAAAAATGAATTTGGTTTTCTATTTATAAAATCATTATTCATTCCAAGTATAAATAAATATTTAAATCTTAATCCCCTCGCATCATATAAATTACTAATGGTTACTGATATATCTCTGCTATTATCTTGTCCTATTGATTTATCTCTTAAAATAGTATTTAAAGCTGCATGAAAATCAAAATGACTTATTTGCTGATTTTGTGTATTTTCTAATTTTTCTGTATATGCTATATCCAGTATGAGATTAATAAATAATGTTAATGCTTCATTATCTCTGTAAAAATATTCTTCTTTATCTTTATATGTATCATCTTCAAATATATTTTCTATTTTTAAGAATTTTAGAATTTTAATATATGAAAGTCCTATTTCTTTATAAGTTTTTTTCAATACCAATTCATTTAATAAATCCAAAAAATTGATTATAGATTTTGATGCATCATTATTATTAAATTTTTTAGCAATTTTATATTTAAAATCTTTAAAAGACATTTTTGAAAATATTTCTTCATCATAAGAATAAATTAAATCTCTTATATTGTAAGGGTTAATTCCTTCAAGATTTTTTATATATGGAGAAGATAATATTTTTATTAAAGCATCTATATCTATCTCTCCATTATATTTATCCAATATTAAAAATATAGATGTGAGTACAGGTATTATTGGTACTTTCCATATAAAATTAGCTCTTCTTTCATTGAATTTAATATTGCATTCTTTTAATCTGCTTGAAACTATATCGCTGTATAATTGAATATCCGAAAATATTACTCCTATATCGTATAGATTAACACCTTTATCTATAAGTTTTATTATTTCATCAATTGCGGTATCAGCTTCTTGTTTTGCTCCGAATCCTGATATGAATTTAATTTTTTCTTTATATTGAATTATATTATTATTTTCTTTTAAAAGAGCTTTAGCAAAATTAGAATTTTTATTAATATCAAAATTATCAATTCCCTGATAGAATGATTTATAATTATTAAAATGCTCTTTCATATCATAAGGCATTATAACTTTTATATTTATTTTATAATATTTTTTAATGTGTTCCAAAAATATTAAATGCAAAGGCGGTATCTTCTCAAAATTATAAATCGTTATTAAATTATAATTATTAAATAAATCCAATTCTCTATTTTTTATAGCATTAATAAAAAGTTCAAAGATATCAAATTCATCTAATAAATTATTTTCTTTATTGTATTTTTTATATAGATTTATTATAGTATTAATCTCTTTTAAATTTTTATAATCATCTAATTTGAAATCATAAAATTTAGCCAATGTTATTTCTTCTATAAGTTTATATAAAGTATATGCAAGTTCATAAGTGATATTTTGTTTTGCTATTAATGAGTTTTTATATTTTTCTTTATATTGAAATAATATATTATGAATATTTATTATTGCTATTGATTCATCTATATCCTGAACTTCATTTTCTATTTTATATTTTTCAAAAAAATTATTTATATTTTGTTTATAATATTGATGAAGGGTTTGATAATTACTTATATCTAGTGTATAAGTTTTGAATTTATCTTTTAGATAATTATTTTTTGCTTTATAGTTTGGAAATAAAAATAATTCTTGCATATATGTATTTATCTCTTTTTTATGAATAATTATACTTTAAAATTTGTAATTGTAAAGAATTGCTTGTTAATTATAAAAAAAATAATTGACTAATGAATAATATGGAATATAATTTTTTAAAATACAAAAATAGGAATAGTTATGAAAAAGATTTTATTAATAACTTTATCATTTATTTTAATGATATTTTTTGTTTCTTGCAAAGGCAAGACATCAGATGAAGGAGCGATATATATAAATGTAGGTCCTGAACCTAAAACTATAGATCCAGCTTTGAATTCTACTGTAGACGGAAGTATTTATATTCAGCATGCTTTTGAGGGATTATCCACTAGAGATAAGGATAATAAAATAATAGGCGGTACTGCTGAGAGCTGGGATATTAGTGAAGACGGATTAACTTATACATTTCATATAAGAGATAATGCTAAATGGTCTGACGGAGAAAAAATTACAGCTGAAGATTTTGTTTATGCTTGGCAGAGGGCAGTTGATCCTGTTACAGCTTCAGAGTATGTTTATCAATTTGAACCTGTATTGAATGCTTTGGATATTAATGCTGGTAAAAAGCCTGTTTCTGAATTGGGTATTAAGGCTATAGATGAAAAAACTTTAGAAGTAAGATTAAATACTCCTACAGCTTATTTCTTGGAGTTGACTGCATTTCCTACATTCTATCCTATTAGAAAAGACATTATAGAGGAAAATGGTGATAATTGGACTTTATCTCCTGAAACTTATATAGGAAATGGTCCTTTTGTTATGATTGAAAGAAGAACAGATGACAGGCTTATTATGGTAAAAAATACTAATTATTGGAATGCTGATAATATAGTACCTAATAAACTTGTATTTATACTTATGCAAAATGGTACTGCGGCAGTTGCTGCTATAAAAGAAGGTTCTATACATTTTGCTAATAATCCTCCTTTGCAAGATATTGAAAATTTAAAAAGCGAAGGGTTAATGTATGTTTCTCCTTATTTGGGTACTTATTATTATTGTTTGAATATTACTAATGAAGTATTGAAAGAGCCTAAAGTGAGAAAGGCTTTAAGTTTGTCTATAGATAGAAATTATTTGATTGAAAATGTAACTAAAGGTGGACAGCTTCCTGCAAGTGCTTGGGTTCCTAGCGGTGTTAATGATACAGAAAATGCTGATGGGGATTTTAGAAAAGTGGGAGGAGATTATTATAGTATAAAGCCTGAAGATTATAGAAAAAATGTTGAAGAGGCTAAAAGACTTTTGGCTGAGGCAGGATATTCTAATGGTATGGGTTTTCCTGTTATAGAATTCAAATCTAATGCAGGAGAGCATATACAGATATTTGAAGCAATACAGCAGATGTGGAAGGAAGAATTATCTATAGATTCTACTATAGCTCAAGAAGAATGGGCTACTTTCCAAACTACAAGACAAGAAAAAAATTATGTTATAGCTCGTCATGGCTGGATAGCTGATTATAATGATCCTATGAGTTTTTTAGGTGTATTTTTAAGCTATAGTGTTCAAAATAATGGAGGATATTCAAATAAGATTTATGATGATAAATTAAAACTTGCTATGTCTTATTCGGATCAAAATATAAGAATGAAAGCTATGCATGAGGCTGAAGATATTCTTATGGAAGATATGGCTTTGATACCTCTTTATTTTTATACAGATCCTATTATGGTTAGTAAGAAATTATCAAATGTTATTTATGATCCTCTTGGAGCTCATAAATTCTTCTATGCTAAATTAAATTGATAAATAAAAAAACTATTAAGCGGTATTTCCTTATTTGGAAATCCGCTTTTTTTATAAAAAATTAATATTATATACTTTTGAAATTTGTCTTTTTTGAAAAAATGTTATTATTTATATATTATAAATTATATTTGGAGATTATATGAATGTTATTAAAAGATAGAAATGGTATTTACAGAGGAAAGGCAAAGATAAAAAATTTTCTTAGTTTTGATATAGATATAGAAGCTATAATAAATGAGAATGGTAATATTGAAGTTACTACTTTTGCTCCTATAGTTGGGAAAATAAGTCATAGTATATCTTTAGATGCTAATTATGATAAAGAAGAATATAGTATGCAGTTTGGAAATGATATATTTGAAATAAAATTCAATTCTAATGATTCCATCAATATAGAACTTCCTGAAAATATTAAAGGTAGTGTTATAGTAACTAGGAATGTTGTATTGTATAGGATAAGTATAGAAGAAAGTTAAAATAAAAAAAGACACATATAAGTGTCTTTTTATAATTTCCCATAAATAATTAACCTAAAATTAAAGGAGATAATAAAATTATATTATATAAGGATAACATTTAGGGATATTGGGCCAGCAGGGACTTGAACCCCGGACCCGATGATTATGAGTCATCTGCTCTAACCGACTGAGCTACTGGCCCCTAAATCTTAAAGAAAACATTCTTTAGATTTAAGTATTATATAATAAGACAAAAAAATGTCAATAGATAAATTAATTTTTATAATAAATTTATTTAAATTAATAATTAATATTTTTATCTTTTATTCTTGACATATTAAAATAAATTTACATAATAGTTTGTATGTATAGTTTAAAATACTTGAAGGGAGTATAATTATGAAAATTGATAAGGTTTATTCAATTTATTATAGTGCTACAGGTACAACACAAAAGATTGTTTCTTTTGTTGGAGAAAATATAGCAAAAAAATTAGGAGTTCCTTTTGAAAAATATAATTTTTCATTACCTAAAAAAAGGGATGGTATATTAGAGTTTAAAGAAAATGACTTGGTAATATGTGGAACGCCAACTTATGCAGGAAGAATACCAAATGTAATGCTTCCTTATTATAAGAATAATATAAAAGCTCAAGGGGCTTTGGCGATACCTATAGTGTTGTATGGAAATAGGAATTTTGATGATTCTTTGATAGAGCTTAGAAATACTATGCAGGAAAATGGTTTTTATACTATAGCAGGAGCTGGATTTATCGGTGAGCATGCTTTTTCTTATGTGCTTGGTGCAGGAAGACCTGATGATAAAGATATGGCTATAGCTTTTGAATTTGTAGAAAAGGTAGTTGAAAAAATAAATAATATGGATACAGTACCTACTGAACCTATAAAAGTAAGAGGTAATTATCCTATTCGTCCTTATTATATGCCTAAAGATAAAAATGAGCATGCTATAGATATATTAAAAGTTAAGCCTAAAGTAGATACTTCAAAATGTACTAATTGCAAAACTTGTGCTCATGTATGTCCTTTGGCTTCTATTGATTTTGATGATATTACTAAATATGTTGGAAAATGCATCAAATGTGGGGCATGCGTAAAAAAATGTCCTGAACATTGCAGATATTATGATGATGAAGGATATTTATACCATCAGCATGATCTTGAAGAAGAATTCCAAAGAAGAGCTGAACCTGAATTATTCTATTGATTAAATAGATAAACTTTTATAATAATAAACAATAAGTTCTGTTTTTATTAATTGAACTTATTGTTTGTTAATTAATTATTCTTCAGTAGATTCTGAATCTTCTTCTTCTGTATTTCCTGAAGCCTCTCTTAAAACCTGTTTAATAGCGTCAAATATTTCTCTTGCCTTAACTTTATTGATATCAGAAGTTTTTGTTTTTTTGGTAATAGATGCTTTTTTTAGTATCATATCTCCATATACATTTCCTATTCCGCTTAATATCAAAGGATTTTTTATCAATTTTTCTACTGTAGTATCATTATCAGCAAGTAATTGGCAGAATAGATTATAATTAAATTGTTTTGTAAGAGGATCATAACCTATTTGAGGCATAGTTGTAGAATCTTTCCATATAGGTATGATTTTTGTTATCTCATCTTTATTTTTCCCATCTTCAACTACAAAAAAATTACCATGATCTGTTTCGAGTTTAAGAATACTGTTTTTGTATGTATCATCTTCTGTTAATACGAAAGAGCCATTTGGACCTAAATCTATAAGCATAGCATCTTGAGAAAATTGAAAATGCATATATCCGCCGTATCTAAGAACATCTATTATTTTTTGACCTTCTACATCTTCCATTTCTTTATATTGTTTATCTATAGCAACTATTCTATTAATATAAGAATAACATATTTCACTTTTGATAGAGTTTATTAATGTAATTAAATTTGGTAATTCTTTCATAATTTATAAATATCCTGACATGTTATGTTTACTCATATTTTAGCATGAAAGAAAAAAAAAGCAAATTTATCACTTTATTTGTTTTTTAGATAATTATCAAAATATTCTATGGTTTTTTTCAAGCCCTCTTCCAATTTATAATCAGGTTTCCAATTAAGTTTCTCTTTAGCTAAAGTTATATCAGGCTGTCTTTTTATAGGATCATCTTGTGGAAGATCTTTAAATATTATTTGAGATTTAGAATTTGTCATATCCACAATTTTTTTAGCAAATTCCAAAACAGTCATTTCATAAGGATTTCCCAAATTAACAGGTCCAATAAAATTCTCACTATTCATCATCTTTATAGCACCGTCAATCAAATCATCGCAATAGCAAAAACTTCTAGTCTGACTTCCATCTCCATAAACTGTTATAGGTATATTTTGAAGTGCCTGTATAATGAAATTAGAAACAACTCTTCCATCATTTTCATTCATTCTAGGACCATAAGTATTAAATATTCTTATAATCTTTATATCAGTATTGTACTGTCTATAATAATCCATCATCAAAGTTTCAGCAGATCTCTTACCTTCATCATAGCAACTTCTTATACCATTAGGATTAACATGTCCCCAATAATTTTCTTTTTGAGGATGCTCTAAAGGATCTCCATAAACTTCGCTTGTTGATGCTTGAAGTATTCTTGCTTTACAATCTCTTGCTAAATTAAGCATATTAAGTATTCCAAAAATACTTGTCTTAAAAGTATGAACTGGGTTTCTTTGATAATGTATAGGAGATGCAGGGCAGGCAAAATTATATATTTCATCACATTCTACATGTATATATTCTATTATATCATTTATTATAATTTCAAAATTTTTATTATCAAGTAAATGACTAATATTTTCTTTACTTCCTGTAAAAAAATTATCTATAGCTATTACATGATTATTTTCTTTCAATAGTCTTTCACATAAATGTGAGCCTAAAAAACCAGCTCCACCTGTTACAATTATTCTCTTCATTATTAAATTATCCTTAATATAGTTAAATAAATACTATATTATAATAATTTTTATAAATTTACAATATATGAAAATAATTTGTATTGCACGGGAGCCAGAGATATTTCCTTTAAGTATTCCTTATTTTTTTGAAGTATAACATAGGAGTATCATAATTTAAAGCGGAATGTATTCTTTTATGATTCCA